>NZ_JASGBW010000080.1:0-357 GCF_030053215.1 Stenotrophomonas sp. PFBMAA-4
CCGTAAGGACCGCAGGTATCACGGTCGATGATGCCCAGGTCGTTGCCCTGCCCGGCCTCGGCACTGGCCTGGCGGCGCTCCAGGGTGCGGTAATCCCAGGTGGCGCGCTCGACCTTGCCCGGCCGCCAGCGGTTGGCGGTGGACCATTGCTGCACGCTGTCGCTGCGCTCACTCTCGTCGCGGCGGTGGAAACGCACCACGCCCAGCTCGGCGGTGTCGTGGCTGTGGTCGGCCAGCACCAGCGTGTGCGTGCCGAAGTCCGCGCCGCCGGGCTCGCCGGCATGCTCGAACCAGTAATAGATGCCTTCTTCGGCCAGCAGGCGCTGGATGAAGGCCAGGTCGCTTTCCTGGTACTGG
>NZ_JASGBW010000081.1:0-346 GCF_030053215.1 Stenotrophomonas sp. PFBMAA-4
TGTGGTTGATGTCGGCAAGCACCCCGTAACTTCTCAGATTCATTACCGACAGGTACTCCTTCCACCGACCTGCCTTCACCTCCGCCTGCAGGTCTGCCTCTTCCACGCTCACCTCGCGGATGTCCTTGTCGCGCGCGATCAGCGAACGGCAGATGCGGCGGATGAGGCTGTCGTCGCCGCGCAGCAGCGTCTGCTGCACCCAGTACTGCTGCTTGAGCACGGCACCGTCGAACAGGCTGCCTTCCGGATGCACGGGCAACGTGATGTACACGTGGAACCCCTGCCTGGCCACGATGGCGCGGCGGATGCGCGCGGCGATGGCCGCCACCAAGGGGTTGCTGGCCGC
>NZ_JASGBW010000082.1:0-338 GCF_030053215.1 Stenotrophomonas sp. PFBMAA-4
CCCAGCCGTTCCACCGGCTGCTCGCCGGGGCTGCGGCCATCGCTGCCGGGCTTCATCGCGTTCTGCCCGTTCACGTCGCCGCTGTAGCGGCCCTGCGCCTGCGGATCGATCTGCTCGCGCAGCTGCTTGGTCCGCTCGAACTCGGCCAGGCCGGGCACCTGCTGCTGGCCCAGCGTCTGCTGCATCTGTTCCAGGCTGCGCTCGGCCCCCTTCAGCTGCGACACTACGCTGGCGTTGTCCATCACCGTGGAGCCGGCGCCTTGCTGCAGGCTGGCCGACAGCAGCAGGCCTTCGCCGGCGTGCACGTTGCCCCAGCCCTGGGTGGCCAGCTCGAAGCC
>NZ_JASGBW010000083.1:0-338 GCF_030053215.1 Stenotrophomonas sp. PFBMAA-4
CCCAGCCGTTCCACCGGCTGCTCGCCGGGGCTGCGGCCATCGCTGCCGGGCTTCATCGCGTTCTGCCCGTTCACGTCACCGGAATAGCGGCCCTGCGCCTGCGGATCGATCTGCTCGCGCAACTGCTTGGTCCGCTCGAACTCGGCCAGGCCGGGTACCTGCTGCTGGCCCAGCGTCTGCTGCATCTGTTCCAGGCTGCGCTCGGCACCCTTCAGCTGCGACACCACGCTGGCGTTGTCCATCACCGTGGAGCCGGCGCGCTGCTGCAGGCTGGCCGACAGCAGCAGGCCTTCGCCGGCGTGCACGTTGCCCCAGCCCTGGGTGGCCAGCTCGAAGCC
>NZ_JASGBW010000084.1:0-336 GCF_030053215.1 Stenotrophomonas sp. PFBMAA-4
CGGAATGGCCACGAAGCGGTTGTCGTAGAACGCGGTGGACACCTCGCCGGGGGCATCGCCATAGGCCAGCCCGGACAATGCGCCGGGCAGTGCCGGGGCCGCGACACTGGCCGGGCCCAGAGTCTTCTCCAGCGCATCAAACACCTCGGCATCGAGGTTGTTGCGCGCCTGGTGCCGCACCGACAGGCACAGGAAACGAGCGTCCTCGCCCACCTGCGGGTGCTGCGACAGGCCGAATCGTGCGCCGGGCGCCAGCACGCGCCACTGGCCGGCACCGTCGATGGTCTGCGCGCGCACGCGCAGTGCATCCAGGTGCTGCTGTGCGCGGCGCTGGCC
>NZ_JASGBW010000085.1:0-336 GCF_030053215.1 Stenotrophomonas sp. PFBMAA-4
CGGAATGGCCACGAAGCGGTTGTCGTAGAACGCGGTGGACACCTCGCCGGGGGCATCGCCATAGGCCAGCCCGGACAGTGCGCCGGGCAGTGCCGGGGCCGCGACGCTGGCCGGGCCCAGGGTCTTCTCCAGCGCATCAAACACCTCGGCATCGAGGTTGTTGCGCGCTTGGTGCCGCACCGACAGGCACAGGAAACGGGCGTCCTCACCCACCTGCGGGTGCTGCGACAGCCCGAATCGTGCGCCGGGCGCCAGAGCACGCCACTGGCCGGCACCGTCGATGGTCTGCGCGCGCACGCGCAGTGCATCCAGGTGCTGCTGTGCGCGGCGCTGGCC
>NZ_JASGBW010000086.1:0-328 GCF_030053215.1 Stenotrophomonas sp. PFBMAA-4
TCCAGGCTCATACGGCGGCCCACGCCGGCTCTCGACACCTACGCTGCCAGATTCCAATCAGATAAGGCTCGGTCGCGCCATCCATGGCGCTCACGCCCCCTCAACCGGACCCACCCCGCCTTCGACAGACTTCCGCGATCTGCCGGAACAGCGTTCTGCTTTGGTGGGTGCCGACCGTTGGTCGGCACGGATGAATTCATTCGATATCCGACAGATGTGCCGACCAAGGTCGACACCTACCAACCGCCTGTGGCAGTAGATCCACGCCATGCGTGGATGAATTCATTCGATATCTGACAGATGTGCCGACCAACGGTCGGCACCCACC
>NZ_JASGBW010000087.1:0-314 GCF_030053215.1 Stenotrophomonas sp. PFBMAA-4
GCGTTCTGCTTTGGTGGGTGCCGATTCCCGCTGCTGATGGTGGGTGCCGACCGTTGGTCGGCACGGTAGATCCACGCCATGCGTGGATGAATTCATTCGATATCTGACAGAGGTGCCGACCAACGGTCGGCACCCACCAATACGTCCATGGGGGCTTGGTCGCGCCATCCATGGCGCTCACACCCCCTCAACCGGACCCACCCCGCCTTCGACAGTTTTCCGCGAACTGTCGGAACGGCGTTCTGCTTTGGTGGGTGCCGATTCCCGCTGCTGATGGTGGGTGCCGACCGTTGGTCGGCAGGGTAGATCCACGC
>NZ_JASGBW010000008.1:0-143948 GCF_030053215.1 Stenotrophomonas sp. PFBMAA-4
CGTCGAGATCCAGGCTCATACGGCGGCCCACGCCGGCTCTCGACACCTACGCTGCCAGATTCCAATCAGATAAGGCTCGGTCGCGGCATCCATGCCGCTCACGCCCCCTCAACCGGACCCACCCCGCCTTCGACAGTTTCCCGCGATCTGTTGGAACCTGCTGCTGATGGTGGGTGCCGACCGTTGGTCGGCACCCAATGTGGAATTCGATATCTGACAGATTCATCCACGCATGGCGTGGATCTACTGGAACGGCGTCCGGCAGTAGATCCACGCCATGCGTGGATGATTTATTCGATATCTGACAGATGTGCCGACCAACGGTCGGCACCCACCAACCGCCGCGTGACCCCGCCATCCCACGGAATGCCCGCTGTTGCTCTGGCTTTGCATTGAGCAGGTGCAGGGCTGCAAGCCCTGCCGAACCCCTTAACCCTCCGGCGGGCAGTAGGCCTTGATGGCCGCTTCGGCCAAGCCCTTCTGCGCGCTGCGCTGCTCCGGCGTCAACGCGGTATCGGCCTTGCCATCCCCGTCGGTGTCCTGCATCACCGGACCGGTGCCCGCCAGCAGGGTCACATTGGCCCGGGCAGTGCTGCATTGCTCCGGTACCGGCGCGGCCTCGGCGGCGGCCGGTGCGGCCGGCTGCGTGCCGCGGGCCTGCTCCCGGGTTTCGTATTTCGCCCCGGCCGGCGGCGTCTCCGAATACTGGGTCACGCCCTTGGCATCCTTCCACTTGTAGACGGGCCCGGCCACCGCATTGGCACTGGCCAACAGCAGCAGGCATCCCAGGCAGGACAAGGCACGCATGGCAAACTCCGCGGAATGGGCGTAGAACGCCGATTGCAGCATTGCCGCCGACCGCTGGCAAGTCGATTAAACTGGATTCCATGGACCCGATCACACCGCCGCCGCGTTCGCGCACGATTTACCTGCTGCCCAACCTGTTCACCACCGCCGGGCTGTTCTCCGGCTTCTACGCCATCATCGCGGCGGCCAATGGCGATTTCGTCAATGCCAGCATCGCGGTGTTCGTGGCGGCGGTGATGGATGGCCTGGATGGCCGCGTTGCCCGCCTCACCGGCACCAGCAGCGAGTTCGGCGTGCAGTACGACTCGCTGGCAGACCTCGTCAGCTTCGGCATGGCCCCGGCGCTGGTGATGTACCACTGGTCGCTGTCCGAGCTGAAGTACGACGGCGAACTGCTCGGCCGTCTCGGCTGGGCGGTGGCCTTCCTGTATGCCGCCTGCGCGGCGCTGCGCCTGGCCCGCTTCAACACCCAGGTGGCCGTGGTCGACAAGCGCTGGTTCGTCGGCCTGGCCAGTCCGGCCGCGGCCGGGCTGATGATGTCCTTCGTCTGGGCCTTCGCTGATGGCAGCCTGGGCTGGAACGGCAACGAGCTGCGCTTCGTCGCGCTGGCCGTCACCGTGGTCGCGGCCCTGCTGATGGTCAGCCGCATCCGCTTCTGGAGCTTCAAGGGCGGTGCCGCCAAGGGCACCCGTTCCGACCGTGTACCGTTCCTGGTGCTGGCGCTGGTGCCGATCGCCATCGCCATCGCAGTCATCGACCTGCCACGGGTGCTGTTCGTGGTGGGCATCCTTTACGCGCTGTCCGGCCCGGTGATGTGGGCCCTGCAGCGCCTGCGCAAGAAGCCAGAGGCGGCGTGAGCCAGGACCTGCCCGTGTTGTGGTCCCCGGCCCAGCAGGCCTGGCTGCAGGCCATGGGCTATACCGTCTACCACGACGGCCAGCTGGCCGCCGAGCTGGACGCGGCCCTGCAGTTGAGCGTGGCCGAGGCCGAAGCGGCGTCAGCGCCGGTGCGCAGCGAAGCGCCGCGGCAACCGCCACGCCAGGCCGACGCGCCGGCAGAACGTGCACCGGTGCAGCACGAGCGTGGGGCGCCGCCGTCGCGGACCACGCCGGTGGCTGCGCCCGATACCGCGCCGGCCGCCTCGCGGCCGCAGCCCAGCGGCAACGCGCGGCAGCCGTCGGTGCGCCTGCCTGATCGACTGCAGATCGCGCTGCTGCGGGCCTCGGGCTGCAACCCGAATGATCCGGCCACGCAGGCCCTGATGGACAGTTGGCCACTGGAACAGCTGCGTCGCGACCCGGCAGCCAAGCGCGCGCTGTGGCCGCAGCTGCGCGCGCTGCGCAAGCGGGGCGCGCCATGAGTGCGGTCGCCCGGCCGGGCCCGGTGTCGATGCGCGCCCTGCGCGAAAGCGACCTCAATGCGGTGATGGCCATCGAAGTGCGTGGCTACCCGTATCCGTGGACGCGCGGCATTTTCCTGGACTGCCTGCGTGCCGGCTACCCGGGCCTGGCCATGGAGCGTGATGGCCTGCTGATCGGTTATGGCGTGCTGAGCCTCGCCGCCGACGAAGCCCACGTGCTGAACATCTGCATCGATCCGCTGGAGCAGTCGCATGGCCTGGGCCGGCAACTGATGCGCGCGCTGGTGCGCCTCGCCGGTGACCGGGGCGCGCAGCGCGTGTTCCTCGAAGTGCGTCCGTCCAACACCTCGGCGCTGGCGCTGTACCACAGCGAAGGGTTCAACGAGATCGGGCGCCGCCCGCGCTACTACCCGGCCGCCAACGGCCGCGAGGATGCGCTGGTGATGGCGATCGAGCTGGTCAACGACGACCTGCAGACGATGCCGCCGCTGTAACGGGCGTTGGTTGCCGCTGCGCTCGCCGGGCATGGCCCGGCGCTACCGATGGATGGTTTACGCCATCCGCAGCGCCAGTACGCCGCCGACGATCAATCCCGCCGCCAGCCAGCGTACGCGCGGCACGCGCTCGCGCAGCACGAACACCGAGATCAGCAGGGCGAACAGGATCGACGATTCGCGCAGCGCCGATACCATCGCCACCGGTACCTGGGTCATCGCCCACAGCGCCATTGCATAGGATGCGGTGGTGCCGACGCCACCGGCCAGGCCCAGCGGCCAATGCTGGCGCGCATACGCCAGCACCGCACCACGCCGCGTGTAGAGCGCCCACAGCGGCAGTGGAATACCCGACAGCAGGAACAGCCACAGTGTGTAGCCCAGCGCGCTGCCCGACTGGCGTGCGCCGTGCGCATCGACCAGCGTGTAGGTGGCGATCATCATCGCCGTCAGCAGCGGCAGGCCGAGCTGGCCGCCACGCGCGCCCAGCGCCATGCACAGGATGCCGGTACTGACCAGCACCACGCCCAGCCACGCGACCGCGGGCAGCGACTGGCCGAACAGGCTGCCGGCCAGCGCGACCAGGATCGGCGCGCAGCCACGCATCAGCGGGTAGGCCAGGCTCATGTCCACCTGCTGGTAGCAGCGTGCGACCAGGCCGTAGTAGGTCACCTGCAGCAGCACCGACGCGGCCAGCCACGGCCAGCTGTCCGCCGCAGGGACGGGCAGGAAGGGCAGGGCGGCAGCCGACAGCAGTGCAGCGCTGCCGGTGACCAGCACGGTGCCGAGGAACTTGTCTGGCCCGCGCTTGACGATCGCGTTCCAGCTGGCATGCAGGGCAGCAGCGGCGAGGACCAGCAGGAAGATGGAAAGCGGCATCGCCCGATGATGCCATGGGGCAGAAATGGAAACGCCGGGCAGTGCCCGGCGTTTCCAATCGAGGTAGCGCCGGGCCATGCCCGGCGGGATGCCCCGTCCGTTACAGCTTCGCGCGCTGTTCCTGCAGGCCGGCCAGCTGGGTGTTCCAGTCGACCAGGCGCACGCGCTCCTGCTCGACCACGGCCGGCGGCACCTTGTCGGTGAACTTGGCCAGCTTGGCCTCGCTCTTTTCCTTCTCGCTTTCCACGCGCTTGATCTCCTTGTCCAGGCGCGCGCGCTCGGCATCCAGATCCACCAGGCCTTCCAGCGGCACCAGCAGCTTCAGCTCGCCGACGATCGCGGCGGCGGCCGGCGGCGCGCTTTCGCCTTCGGCCAGCCACTGGATGCTGTCCAGCTTCAGCAGGAACGACAGCGAAGCGCTGAAGCGTTCGATGCGCACGCGGTCCAGCTCCAGGCCGGCCTGCAGGCGCAGCGGCACCAGCTTGGACGGGGCCACGTTCAGTTCACTGCGCACGCGGCGCACGGCACTGATCACGGCCTTCAGCCATTCCACGTCGGCCTCGGCCTGGGCGAAATCACCGGCGAATTCTTCGGCGGTCGGGTACGGGCGCAGCGACAGGGTGGTTTCGGCCAGGCCCAGGCGCGGGGCCAGCTGCTGCCACAGCTGTTCGGTGATGAACGGGGTGAGCGGGTGCAGCAGGCGCAGCAGCGCTTCCAGCACGTACAGCAGGGTGTGGCGGGTGCTGTCGGCATCGGCGGCGTCAGCACCGTTCAGGGCCGGCTTGCTCAGTTCCAGGAACCAGTCGCAGAACTCGTTCCAGGCAAACTCGTACAGGCACTGCGCCAGCAGGTCGAAGCGGTAGTTGGCGTAATGGCCCTGCGCCTCGGCGGAGACCGCGGCCAGGCGTGCCAGGATCCAGCGCTCGGCATCGGTGCGCGGGCTCGGCACGCCATTGAACGCCGCACCCTCGGTGTTCATCAGGGTGAAGCGGCTGGCGTTCCACAGCTTGTTGCAGAAGTTCTTGTAGCCCTCGGCGCGGTTCATGTCGAACTTGATGTCGCGGCCGTGGGTGGCCAGCGCGGCGATGGTGAAGCGCAGCGCGTCGGCACCGTGGGCGGCGATGCCGTCCGGGAATTCCTTGCGCGTGGCCTTCTCGATCTTCTCCACCATCTTCGGCTGCATCAGGCCGCCGGTGCGCTTGGCCACCAGGTCGTCGATGGCGATGCCGTCGATGATGTCCAGCGGGTCGAGCACGTTGCCCTTGCTCTTGGACATCTTCTGGCCCTGGCCATCGCGGATCAGGCCGGTGAAGTAGACGTCCTTGAACGGGATCTTCCCGGTCAGGTTGTCGGTGGCCATGATCATGCGGGCCACCCAGAAGAAGATGATGTCGAAGCCGGTGACCAGCACCGACGACGGCAGGTAGCGGTCGAAGCCACGCTCGGCCATGGCCTGCGCGTTCGGCCAGCCCAGGGTGGAGAACGGCCAGATCTGCGAGGAGAACCAGGTTTCCAGCACGTCGCTTTCCTGGCTCAGCACCACGTCGCTGCCCAGGTTGTGCTTGGCGCGCACTTCATCTTCGCTGCGGCCGACGTAGCAGCTGCCGGTGGCGGCATCGAACCAGGCCGGAATGCGGTGGCCCCACCACAGCTGGCGGCTGATGCACCAATCCTGGATGTTGTTCATCCAGTGGCGATAGGTGTTGATCCAGTTCGGCGGCACGAAGGCGATGCTGCCGTTCTCGACCAGCTCCAGGCCACGACGCGCCAGTTCGTCCATCTTCACGAACCATTGGTCGGTCAGGTAGGGCTCGATCACCTGGCCGGTACGGTCGCCGCGCGGCACCTGCAGCTTGTGCGCCTTGGTTTCGACCAGCACGCCCAGGTCTTCCAGTTCGCCCAGCACGGCCTTGCGCGCTTCGTAGCGGTCCATGCCCTGGAAGCGTTCGGGCGCGTTCTCATTCAGCGCCGCCACCGGGGTGAACAGGTTGATCATCGGCAGGCTGTGGCGCACGCCCACCTGGTAATCGTTGAAATCGTGCGCCGGGGTGACCTTGACCACGCCGGTGCCGAACGCGCGGTCGACATAGTCGTCGGCGATCACCGGCACGCGGCGGCCGGTCAGCGGCAGCACCACGCTCTTGCCGATCAGGTGCGCGTAGCGCTCGTCTTCCGGGTGCACCATCACCGCGGTATCGCCCAGCAGGGTTTCCGGGCGGGTGGTGGCCACGACCAGGTAATCGCGGGTTTCGCGCAGGGTTTCCACGCCGTCGGCATCGCGCTCCACGTGCTCGTAGCTCAGGCCTTCATCCAGCGTGTAGGCGATCGACCACAGGAAGCCGTCTTCCTCGGCGCTCTCCACTTCCAGGTCCGAGATCGCGGTCTTCAGCACCGGATCCCAGTTGACCAGGCGCTGGCCGCGGTAGATCAGGCCCTGTTCGTGCCAGCGCACGAAGGCCTCGATCACCGCTTCGGACGGCTGCGGGTCCATGGTGAAGGTGCTGCGCGACCAGTCGGCCGAGGTGCCCAGGCGGCGCATCTGCCGCTCGATGATGTCACCGGACTGCTGCTTCCACTCCCAGACCTTGCCGATGAAGCCTTCGCGGCCCAGCGAATCGCGGGTCTCGCCCTTGCCTTCCAGCGCCAGGTTGCGGCTGACCACCATTTCGGTGGCGATGCCGGCATGGTCGGTACCCACCTGCCACAGCGTGTCGTAGCCGCGCATGCGGTGGTAGCGCACCAGTGCATCCATCAGGGTCTGCTGGAAGGCATGGCCCATGTGCAGGGTGCCGGTCACGTTCGGCGGCGGCAGCAGGATGGTGTAGGGCTCGCCCTTGCCGGACGGCTTGAAGTGGCCGGCCTTCTCCCAGGCCTCGTAGAGGTCGGTCTCGAAGGACTTCGGGTCGTAGCTGGAGGCGAGTTGGGTCATGCGGGGGAACCAGGAGGTAATCGTTGAAGGATCAGGGCAGCGGAGCGGCCCATCAAGGGGGCCACGCCGCGCTCACATGTCGTGCTTGTTCAGGTCGTAGCCGGCGGTCTTGTACTGGCGCCAGCGTTCGCGCAGCGGTTCGCGCGCTTCGGGGTCGGCCGGCACCACTTCCAGCACGCGTTCGCACTGGCCCAGCCAGGGTTCGTCGCGCAGGTTGATCACCAGCGGGCGCATCGGCGCCTCGTCCCCGGGGATGGAAATGAGCACCACGGCCTCTTCCTCGTCCACGTCCTCGCCGACGATCTGGTGCGGGATGTAGGCATCCTCGTCGAACGACCAGAGCAGTTCGTCCAGCTCTTCGGCCTGGGCCTGGTCGCGGGCCAGCACCAGGGCGGGCAGCCCGGCATCGTTGGCCTTGCGCGCCAGTTCGCAGACCAGGCGCAGCGGCTCGGTCAGGAAACGGGGCTTGGCGATCAGGTAGAAATCAGCGCGGGGCATGGCAGGGTCCGGGTCGGGCAGGGGCCCGGCATGCCGGGCGGGCAGGCCGGAGGATGCCCCGGCCGGCAGGCGCCGGCCAGGGGCAGGTACGGCATCAGGCGCGGGCGACCTGGTCCAGCAGCCACTGGCTCAGCAGGCCGACCGGGCGGCCGGTGGCCATGCCACGCTTGCCTTCATCGCTGGCCACGCCGGCGATGTCCAGGTGGGCCCAGCGCTGGCCTTCGGCAAAGCGCGACAGGAAGCAGCCGGCGGTGATGGCGCCGGCCCAGCGGCCGCCGATGTTGTAGACGTCGGCGAAGCTCGAATCCAGCATCGGCTGGTACTCATCCCACAGCGGCAGGCGCCAGGCGCGGTCGAACACGTGCTCGCCGGCGGCCAGCAGTTCGTTGGCCAGGTCGTCGTGCTTGCTCATCAGGCCGGCGGTCTGGTGACCCAGGGCCACCATGCAGGCGCCGGTCAGGGTGGCCACGTCGACCAGGGCCTGCGGCTCGAAACGCTGCGCGTAGGTCAGCGCGTCGCACAGGATCAGGCGGCCTTCGGCGTCGGTGTTGCCCACTTCGATGGTCTTGCCCGACATCGAGGTGATCACGTCGGACGGGCGGTAGGCATTGCCGTCAATGGCGTTTTCCACGGCCGGCACGACCACCACCAGGTTCAGCGGCAGCCTGGCCTTCACGGCGGCGACGAAGGTGCCGATGACGTTGGCGCCACCGCACATGTCGTACTTCATCTCCTCGATGCCGCCCTGGGTCTTCAGATTGACGCCACCGGTATCGAAGGTGATGCCCTTGCCGACCAGCACGTACGGCTTGGCGTCGGCCGCACCGGTCCACTTCAGCACGACCAGGCGCGGGCGGTTGGCCGAGCCGCGGGCCACGGCCAGCAGCGAGCCCATGCCCAGCGCTTCCATCTGGTGCTCGTCGAGGATCTCGGCTTCGGCGCCGTCGTGCTCGCCAGCGAACTTCACGCCCACTTCAGCCAGGTAAGCCGGGGTGCAGTAGTTCGGCGGCAGGTTGCCCAGTTCGCGGGCGAACTCGACACCGGCGGCGATGGCCTGGCCCTGGGCCAGGGCCTGGGCGTCGTCACCGGCAATGGCCAGCTGGGCCAGGCCGGCGTCGTCGGCCTTCTTCTTGCCCAGGGTGGCGGTGTAGCGGTAGGCGGCGTGGTCGGCGGCGATCACGGCCTGGCGGATCGCCCAGGCGGCGTCGCGGTCCTTGACGGCCACTTCGGACAGGGTGAACAGCGCGCTGCGGGCGGCGCCGGCCTTCAGCGCGCGCACGGCGTCGCCGACGGCCTTCAGGTACTGCGGCACGCCGAAACGGGCGGCTTCGCCCAGGCCGACCACCAGCACGCGCGGGGCGCTGACGCCCGGCAGGTCATGCAGCAGGGTGGTGGCGCCGGTCTTGCCGGACAGGTCGCCGCGCTGGGCCAGGGCGGCCAGGCGGCCACCGCTGGCGGCGTCCAGGGCCTGGGCGGACGGGGTCAGGGAGTGGTCGGCATAGGCGCCGACGACCAGGCAGTCGACGCTGGCGGCAGCCGGCGCGAGGTGGTTCAGGGTGAATTCGAGGGCCATTGAGCAGATTCCATTGGCGAGTCCGTACAATCGCAGGCCGTTTACGCCCAGACAGTAGACTGGGCGGCACCGCGAACGAACCCCAGAGTTTAAACCACCGCCCCATGCTGAAGCTCGACCGATACCTGCTGGGCGATTTCGTCCAGAGTTTCCTGGCTACTCTGATCGTCCTGCTGGTGGTCAGCGTGGGCGGCGTGCTGGTGGACATCCTCGGCAACATCGCCGACGGACGGCTGCCGGCCAAGCTGCTGTTCTCGCAGCTGGGCCTGCAGTTCATCGCCTACATGCCGCTGATCCTGCCGCTGGCGCTGATGCTGGGCCTGCTGCTGGCCATTGGCCGCCTCTACCGCGATTCGGAGATGGCGGTGCTGACGGCCATCGGCGTTGGCCCCAAGCGCCTGCTGCGGCCGCTGCTGATGCTGGTGGTGCCGGTGGTGCTGCTGGTCGGCGCCTGCTCGCTGTGGCTGGGCCCCTGGGCCGGCCGCACCGCCGAGCAGATGATCCAGGACGCCAACCGCAGCGTGCTGATGGCCGGCCTGGAGCCGGGCCGGTTCACCCCGCTGCCCAATGGCGGGGTGGTCTACCTGTCCTCGATCTCGCCTGATGGCACCACGCTGGGCCGGGTGTTCCTGCAGCGGCAGAAGGATGACCGCCTGGAAGTGGTGTCCGCTGCCGGTGGCCGCATGTTCTTCGAGGGCAAGCAGCAGCGCTTCCTGGAGCTGGACGATGGCCACCAGGTGGAAGGCCCGCTGGCCGGCGCGCTGGATTACCGGCTGGCCACCTTCGCCCGCAATGACGTGGCCCTGCCCGACGGCGCCCAGGCCAAGGCCGAGGATGACCCCGAGCTGATGCCGACCCTGCAGCTGCTGGGTGACGACCGGCCTGAGGCCAAGGCCCAGCTGCACCGCCGCATCGCCCCGCCGCTGATCGCCCTGGCCTTCGCCCTGCTGACCGTGCCGCTGGGCCGCAGCTCGCCGCGCCAGCAGCGCTACGGCCGCATGATGCTGGCCCTGCTGGCCTACATGGTGGGCACCAACCTGACCTTCATCGGCGCCGGCTGGATTGCCGACGGCCGCATTCCCGGCGCGCTGGGGCTGTGGTGGCTGACCCTGCCGCTGCTGGCGTTCGCCATCTGGATGTACGCGCGCGATGGCCGCCTGGCCCGCCCGAAGGGAGCCCGCGCATGAAGCTGCGTCCGATGCGTTTCGATGTCTACCTGGGCCGTGCGGTGTTCACCACCGTGCTGCTCACCTGGGCGGTGCTGACCGGCCTGGACGTAGTGATGGCCTTCTCCGGTGAGTTCAAGGACATCGGCAAGAACGGCTATTCGCTGGGCCATGCTGCGGCGTGGGTGCTGTATACCGTGCCCCGCCGTGCCTACACCTTCTTCCCGACAGCCGCAGTGATCGGCGCGCTGATGGGGCTGGGCCAGCTGGCTGCCACCTCCGAGCTGACCGCGCTTCGCGCGCTGGGCCTGTCGCGCAAACGCCTCAGCGTCTCGGTGGCGATCGCGCTGTCGCTGCTGACCGGCGTGATGGTGATCAGTGCCGAGACCATTGGCCCGTGGGGCCAGAGCCGTGCCGATGCGCTGAAGATGAGTGCCAAGTGGGGCACCGATGTGACCACGGCCCGCTATTCGGGCCTGTGGGCGCGCGAGGGTGACACCTTCCTCAATGCCGCCACCGGCGAAGAGCAGCTGGTCGGTGACAAGGGCACGCGGCTGATCCTGCGTGACGTGCGCCTGTACCGCATTGCCGAGGATGGCAACATCGTCTCGCTCACCCATGCGGCCACCGCCGAGCACGACAAGGACGGCTGGGTGCTGACCGGGGTCAAGCGCGACACCTTCGCCGAGCGTGGCGCGACCCGCGAGGAAGCCGCGCGCGAGGCCTGGGATTCCAAGCTGGACGCGGGCGCGCTGGCGACCGGCATCGCCAAGCCGCGCAACCTGAGCGTGTCCGAGCTGCGCACCAGCATCGAGTACCGCGAGCGCAACAACCTCGATGCCCGTGATTTCGAGGATGTCTACTGGAGCCGCTGGTTCTACCCGCTGAACGTGCTGGCGCTGTGCCTGGCCGCCGTGCCGTTCGCATTCGGTTCGCTGCGCAGCGGCGGCATGGGCAAGCGCCTGTTCCTGGGCATCCTGTTCGCGCTGGGCTTCTGGCTGCTGCAGTTGTTCTTCGGGCGCATGGCCGGTGCGCTGAAATTCGATTACCGCATTGCCTACGCCTTGCCGCCCATCGTCATGCTGGCGGTCTCCGGCTGGCTGTTCCGGCGCAGGTAGCGCCGCCTTTCTTCACCACGCGGGCGCATGCGGCGCCCGCATGCTCCACTCCAAGGATGAACACCTTCAAGGATGAACATGCTCTTCAATCGCCTGGTTCCTGTTGTCGCCGCCCTGTTGTTGCTGGTGGGCTGTTCGCGCCCGATCGATTTCGAGATCGACAACCCGACCGACGCACCGGTCACCCTGTCCATCGACGCACAGGCGCACGTCATTCCGCCGCACACGGCCGTGCCCATCAGCCTGGAGCCTGGCCAGTACCGGCTGCAGAGCGAAAAGATCGGCACCGTGCGCATGGTGGTCTACGCCGGCGGCATCGGCGGCCTGATCAACCCGACGCTGGGCGAGTACGTGATCGTGACCGAGCAGTACGTCACCAGCAAAACCAACTCCGGCGGCCTGGCCTCCAAGGTCGAGCTGAATGACGTGGTGATCGATGGCCCGTACGTGAAGGCGACCGGCCTGTTCATTCCGCGCCGCTGGGATATCGGCCTGCTGGGCGAACTGCCGAGCGTGGTGATGTCCAACAGCCCGGACACCTCGTCTGATTACCGCACCAAGCTCTACAACGTGCCCGGCTTCTTCGAGTACCTGGATGCCGAAGACGATCTGCGCGCGGCCTTCGGCCCGGAGGGCTACCAGACGCCGGAGGCGACGGTCGAATTCACCCCGGCCAGCCTGCCGGAACTTCCCGCCGCCTTCGAGGCCAAGGGCAAGCCGATGCGCGAACTGTATGCGCAGTACCTCGCGGCCAGCGATGCCGGCGAGCAGAAGCGCCTGAAGAAGGCCAGCCTGAAGCTGTGGCAGGACTTCGGCACGACCCGCGCGGCATTGAACGGCAAGATCCCGATGCCCGACGACGTCAAGGCCACGGCGTTCTCGTTGCAGTTCTTCGAGCTGTGGGCGCAGCCAGCGGTGATCCTTCCGGAAGGCTGACCCGTAGCGTCGAGCTTGCTCGACGGCCGTGCACCGTAGTCGAGCAAGCTCGACGCTACGCAGGCAGCGCCGGGCCGCGCCCGGCGGATGCTCTCAGCGCTTGGGCATGCGCACCAGGCGCGTGCCGCTGGCGCGGTCGTGCCAGGTCAGGCGCTGGCGATCCAGCCACGCCCACCAGAAGCCCAGCCCGCCCAGCAGCAGTGACAGCGTGGCCACCGCGAAGCGCAGCCACAGCTGGCGGCGACGCAGCGGCGTGCCATCGCGCGATTCCAGTTTCAGCCGCCACGGCCGCATGCCCAGCGTCTGCCCGCCGCGGCGCCAGCTGGCCGTGGCGTACCACCCGGTCACCGCCCAGCACACGGCCCACAGCAGCCACTGCCAGGCACTGAACGGCGCGATGTTCTCGCGCTGGGCATGGCCACTGAAGGTGTAGGCCAGGGTGAACAGCGTGCCGGCCAGCATCCACAGGGCCAGCACCGGCAAGGCGTCATAGACCATCGCCAGCACGCGCCACGGCAGCAGCGCACGCGGGCGGGGCGTTCCAGTGGCGGCCGCAGGGGCCGTGTCGGTGGCGGGCTGGGACATGCGCCGAGCATACGCAAAGCTGGCCGCGCCCGCAGTGGCCCTCGTATCCTGCACGCATGGCCGTCATTTCCACCCCTGCCGAACGCCGCCAGCTGGTCACCCAGCTGCCGGAACTGCGCGCCGACGACAGCGTGCGCATCCAGCGTTTCCTCGATGCGATCTGGGCCGAGAACGGGCTGGCCCGCGCCACCCTGGACAGCTACCGGCGTGACCTGGAAGGCCTGGCGCGATGGATGGATGGCCGCGATGGCGGCCTGGCCGGCATCGAGCGCCCGGGCCTGTTCGATTACCTGGCCTGGCGTACCCGCCATGGCTGGTCGCCACGCAGCAATGCGCGCCTGCTGTCGGCGTTGCGCGCGTTCTTCGCCGATGGCGTGCGCCGCGGCGAGCGCAGCGAAGACCCCAGCGCGCTGCTGGATCCGCCCAAGCTGCCCCGCCTGCTGCCCAAGGCGCTGGCCGAAAGCCAGATCGATGCCTTGCTCGCCGCGCCGGACATCGACAGCCCGCTGGGGCTGCGCGACCGCGCCATGCTGGAACTGATGTATGCCGCCGGCCTGCGCGTGAGCGAGCTGGTGCTGCTGCCGGCCACCGCGGTCAACCTGCGCCAGGGCGTGCTGCGGGTGACCGGCAAGGGCAGCAAGGAACGCCTGGTGCCGCTGGGCGAGGAGTCGCAGCACTGGCTGGAACGTTACCTGCAGCAGTCGCGGCCGCAGCTGGTCGGCAAGGGCAAGGTGCACGCGCTGGCCGATGGGCAGACGCCGCTGTTCATCGAGCCCAGCCTGCATGCGTTGACCCGGCAGGCGTTCTGGCACCTGGTCAAGCGCCATGCGCAGGTGGCCGGCATCGACCCGGCGCGGATCAGCCCGCACGGCCTGCGCCACAGCTTCGCCACCCATCTGTTGAACCGTGGTGCCGACCTGCGCGCGCTGCAGATGCTGCTGGGCCACAGTTCACTGTCCACCACCCAGATCTACACCCTGGTCGCGCGCGAACACCTGCAGAAGCTGCACGCCCGGCACCATCCGCGCGGCTGAACGGCCAACGGCGGCAGGGATGCCGTACGTGCGCACGGTCGCGGCCCGTCACGTGGGCCTGTGTCAGAATCCGGGGTCTGATTCCCAGCGGATTGCCCATGTTCCGATTTGCCATCGCTGCATTGTTCAGTGCGGTCAGCCTGACCGCCTGCGCCCAGCCGGCGCCGCCGGCCGCCAAGGCACCTGCCGCTGCTGCCAAGGCCGGTCCGGCCGCGCCTGCGGGTTCGCCCGAACAGGCCGTACGTGCCGCACTGACCGCGCTCAACCCGGGCTTCGAAGTCGATTATGTCGGCGCGGCACCGTTCCCCGGCTTCCGCGAAGTTGTCGTTTCCGGCCAGCTGCTGTACGTCTCCGATGACGGCCGTTACCTGTTCCAGTCGCAGCCGTATGACACCCGCGAGAAGGCCCCGGCCAACAGCGAAGGCCTGCTGGGCTACCGCCGCCAGCTGCTGGCCAAGGCCAACCATGGCGACCGCATCGTGTTCGCCGCGCCCAACGCCAAGTACACCATCAGCGTGTTCACCGATATCGAGTGCGGCTACTGCCGCAAGCTGCACCAGGACATCGCCGAGCTCAACCGCAACGGCATCACCGTCGAGTACCTGGCCTTCCCGCGCATGGGCCTGGGCAGCAAGGATTACACCGACATGATCTCGGTCTGGTGCGCGGCCGATCGCCGCCAGGCGCTGACCAATGCCAAGCGCGGCGGCAGCGTGCCGGCCAGGAACTGCACCAACCCGGTGGCCATGCAGTACACGCTGGGCCAGCGCCTGGGCGTCAACGGCACGCCCGCGATCTTCGCCCCCGACGGCACCCAGCTGGGCGGTTACCTGCCGCCGGCGCAGCTGCGTGCGGCGCTGGAGAAGCGCGCCGCCGCCAGCACCGCAGGTGGCAGCCGCTGATCGGAACGCCGCCGGGCATGGCCCGGCGCTACCGTGGATGGGCGGGTAGCGCCGGGCCATGCCCGGCGGATGCATCATGCAGGAAGGGCCGGGGACGCGATGCGTCCCCGGCTTTTTTCATTTCAGGCCATCACTGACCGCCTTGGTCAGCGTGCCCTGTGCATCGTCGCCACTGAACTCCCAGACGAACGCGCCGCCCAGGCCCTGCGTTTTCACGTAGCCCATCTTGCGGGTGATGTTGGCCGGGGTGTCGAAGCTCCACAGCGTGCTGCCGTTGTAGATCCACGTGGCACCGGCGGTGTTGTCGGTGTAACCGGGCCAGGCCAGGTTCTTCAGCACCTTCCAGTCTTCGATGCCGGCCTCGTAGGTGCCCGGCGCAGCACCGCCGGCGGTCTGGTACATGCCGTTGTTGCCGCTGGCCACGCCGGTCCAGCCACGGCCGTAGTAACCGATGCCGAGGTTGAGCTTGGCCGCCGGCACACCGCGGCTGATGAAGGCCTCGATGGCGTCGTTGCTGTTGTAGAGCTTCTGGTCGCCCGTGGACGGATCATTGGGCGAGTCGAACAGCGCGGACTGGTGATTGGTCTTCGCATCCCACGCGCCGTGGAAGTCGTAGGTCATCACATTGATGTAGTCCAGGTACGGGTGGTACGCGGCCGGGTCGGTGACGCGGACCTTGTCGATGCCCGCACCCACCGCCACGGTCAGCAGCAGGCCCGGGCGCACCGCATCGAGCTGGCGGCGGAATTCGGCCATCAGCGCGGTGAAGTTGGCGTTGTCCTCCGGCTTGCCGCACTCGATGCCACACGCCACCGGGTACTCCCAGTCGATGTCGATGCCATCGAACACGCCCAGTGCCGCGGCTGCGCCACCGGCGCCATCGGTCACCGGCAGGTTGCCCTTGATGTACGCATCGATGCAGGAGGCGACGAAGGCCTGGCGGTTTTCCGGGCGTGCGGCGCTGGAGAAGCCACGCGACCAGGTCCAGCCACCCAGCGAGATCAGCACCTTCAGGTCCGGGTACTTGGCCTTCAGCTGCTTGAGCTGGTTCCAGTTGCCGCGCAGCGGCTGGTCCCAGGTATCGGCGCTGCCGCTGACGCTCTCACCGGCAGCGAAGGCCTTGCTGTAATCGGCGAACGCATCGCCACCGGCACCGGTGTTCGGGTCCGACGGCTGGGTGATGCCGACTTCGCAGCGGTTGTTGCGCACGTTGCCGAAGGCGTAGTTGATGTGGGTCAGGCGCGCGGCCGAACCACTGCTGTCGATGTTCTTCACCCGGTAGTTGCGGCCGTAGATGCCCCATTGGGTGAAGTAGCCGATGACCCGCTTGCCGGTGCCGCCGCCGCTGCCGGCCAGGGTGGTGGCACTAACTGCGCTGCCCTGCGCCGACGCGTTGCCGGCATTGTCGCGGGCACGGATGCGGTAGCTGTAGGTGGTCGAAGCGGTCAGCCCGCCATCGACGTAGCTGGCGCTGGACGGCGAGCCGACCAGGCTGCCGTTGCGGTACACGTCGTAGCCGGCCAGGCCGCTGCCACCGGTGTTGTCGGTGGACGGGCTCCAGCTGAGCGCGATGCTGCTGGCAGTGCGGGTGCCCACCGCCAGGCCGCCGGGCACGCTGGGTGCGGTGGTATCGCCGCTGGCCGCGTTGACGGTGATGGTGATGGTGGGGGTGCTGGTGGTGGCGTTGTTGTTGTCGGTGGCCACCGCGCGCAGGGTGTGGCTGCCGGCGCTGGCGTTGGCCCAGCTGGCGTTGTACGGCGCGCTGGTGTCCACCCCGATCGAGCTGCCATCGCGGAAAAACTCGACCTTGCTGACGCTGCCGTCCGGGTCGCTGGCATTGGCGTTCACGGTGATCGTGCTGCCGGCACTGAAGGTGGCGCCGTTGGCGGGCGAGGTCAGGCTGACCACCGGCGGCTGGTTGGCGCCGCTGCCGTCACAGGCACCGAGATTGGTGTAGTAGGGCGCCCCGGCCGGATGGTCCGGCGGTGCGTTCCAGATGTCCTGGTTCGCCCGGTACAGGACCCCTCCCTTCTGCAGGGTGTCGCCGGCCCGGTAGATCTTGGCCTGGTCCCACTGCGCCACGCCGGCACAGCTGGCGGCCTGGGCCAGGCCGGGCAGGGCGGCAGCCCCGGCGGCCAGGGCCAGCAGCCAGGCCAGGCGGCGCGGGCGGAGGGAGCGGAGGGAGCGGGAGGAGCGTTCGGCACTGCGTACATCGGCACTCTGCACAAGCTTGTCGTACATGGTGTGTCTCCGACTTCCGGTGGCGCGCGGGCCGGATGGCATCGCGCGTGACGCAGGTCCGGACATCGCCCGGGGAAGGGCGACGGTGGGGGCGGACGGGTACCTGGCTGGCCGGGGAGAGAGTCCGGGGCCAAGTGGGGACAACGTTGTCATCAATTGGCCGGGCAATCCGTGAGCGAGCGCATGGTTCCGGGATTCGGGTATTCCGGCATTCCGGCGAAGAGCGGCGCTGGCGCGCGGTTGGCTGCCATCGGCGGGGCCCCCTCGTGGCTGGGGCGTTCTGTGAATTTTGTGGGTTGGCCGGGCGGGTGGGCTGCGCAGGGGACGCTGCAAGTACGTCCATGTAAGCTCGTAGGCGCCATCCATGGCGCCTGCGCCCCTGCGCAACCCACCCGCCCGGCCACGGACAGGTTCCTGCGCGCGCCAGCCACGAAAGACAAAAGAAAAATTCAAAAGCAGACGCCGGTCGCTTCGCTCTGGATGCCTGATTTCCTGCTTTTGATCTGTTTCCCCGTTGCCGGCCAGCGGCCGGCACTACCGGGCGGCATCCACGCATGGCGTGGATCTACTGGCCGCCGGGAAACTGTCGAAGGCGGGGTGGGTCCGGTTGCGGGGGTGTGAGCGGCATGGATGCCGCGACCAAGCCCCCATGGATGGGTTTACGGCGTCCCCCGCAACCGGACCCACCCCGCCATCCCCCAGGAAGCCCGCTGTTGCTGTTGCTCCGGCCGTTGCTTCTGCCCTGGCCGTTGCCTTGGCCTCTGCGGGTGCCGGGCGCCGCCCGGCCAAAGACCCTCCCCCCGGTTCCGGTACAATGTCGGGCCCGTTTCCCAACTACGGTTCCCCGGACATGATGGTCCTCGAGGGCGCGCCCGCCCTGTCGCTGTTCCGCCGCGAACGCCTTGAATCCCGCCTGCAGTCCATCGCTCCCTCCCTGCGCATCAGCGGTGCCTGGCACGTCTACTTCGTCCAGCCCGAAGGCACGGCCACCCCCGACGTGGCCACCCTGTGCCGCATCCTGGAAGCCCAGCCGCAGGCCGAGGCCGTCGCCGACGGCGCCGTCAGCCGCATCGTCGTGCCCCGCCTGGGCACCCTGTCGCCCTGGTCCAGCAAGGCCACCGAACTGGTCCGCGGTGCCGGCCAGCCGGTCAGCCGGGTCGAGCGCGGACTGCGCATCGATGTGCAGGGCTGGCCGACCGATGCCGCCGCCCAGCAGGCGCTGGTCAAGGCCCTGCATGACCCGATGACGCAGTCGGTGCTGGAGACCGTGCAGCAGGGCCAGGCCCTGTTCACCACGCCGGCCCGGGGTGAACTGGAACGCGTGCCGGTGGACCAGTTGGAGGCCGCCAACCAGCGCCTCGGCCTGGCCATGGCCCAGGATGAGATCGACTACCTGCGCGAACGCTTCACCGCGCTGGGCCGCTCGCCGTCCGACGTCGAACTGATGATGTTCGCGCAGGCCAACTCCGAGCACTGCCGCCACAAGATCTTCAACGCCAGCTGGACCATCGACGGCCAGGAACAGGACCGTTCGCTGTTCCGGATGATCAAGAACACCCACCAGCAGACCCCGCAGCACACGCTCAGCGCGTACAGCGACAATGCCGCGGTGATCGAAGGCCACCCGGCCTCGCGCTACCGCCCCGATCCGGCCAGCGGCGAGTACCGCCGCGAACCGCAGGTGCCCAGCGCGTTCCAGATCAAGGTTGAAACGCACAACCACCCGACCGCGATTGCGCCGTTCCCGGGCGCCTCGACCGGTGCCGGTGGCGAAATCCGCGACGAAGGCGCGACCGGTCGCGGCGGCAAGCCCAAGGCCGGCCTGACCGGTTTCTCGGTCTCGCACCTGCGCATCCCCGAGCTGCCGCAGCCGTGGGAAGCGCCGCGCGCGCTGAACCCGCGCATGGCGCCGGCGCTGGAAATCATGACCGACGGTCCGCTCGGCGGCGCCGCGTTCAACAACGAGTTCGGCCGCCCGAACCTGCTCGGCTACTTCCGCAGCTTCGAGCTGCCCGAAGGCGCCGATCTGGTCCGCGCCTACGACAAGCCGATCATGCTGGCCGGCGGCCTCGGCGCCATCGACCGCATCCAGGTCGACAAGATCAAGCTGCAGGCCGGTGACGCGGTGATCGTGCTGGGCGGCCCGGCGATGCTGATCGGCCTCGGCGGCGGTGCCGCCAGTTCGGTCGCCTCCGGTGAAAGCGCCGAGGACCTGGACTTCGCCAGCGTGCAGCGCGACAACCCGGAAATGGAGCGTCGCTGCCAGGAAGTCATCGATCGCTGCGTAGCGATGGGCACTGACAACCCGATCAAGTTCTTCCATGACGTTGGTGCCGGTGGCCTGTCCAATGCCATCCCCGAACTGCTGCACGACTCCAGCGTCGGCGGCATCATTGACCTGGGCAAGGTGCCCACCGATGATCCGTCGCTGTCGCCGATGCAGCTGTGGTGCAACGAGTCGCAGGAACGCTACGTGCTGGGCGTGGCCCAGGAGCGCCTGGCCGAGTTCGCCGCGCTGTGTGCCCGCGAGCGCTGCCCGTTCGCCGCCGTCGGCGTGGCTACCGCCGAGGAACACCTGGTGGTGGCCTACGGCGCCGTACCGGGCCACACCCCGGCCGATGGACCGATCGACCTGCCGATGGACGTGCTGTTCGGCAAGCCGCCGAAGATGCACCGCGACACCGCGCACCCGCCGGCACCGCGCTGGCCGGCGCTGAAGACCGCTGGCCTGGACCTGCAGGAAGCCGGCCTGCGCGTGCTCGCGCATCCGACCGTGGCCTCGAAGAACTTCCTGGTCACCATCGGTGACCGCAGCGTCGGTGGCCTGACCGCACGCGAACAGATGGTCGGTCCGTGGCAGCTGCCGGTGGCCGACGTGGCCATTACCCTGGCCGACTTCGACGGCGTGGCGGGCGAAGCCATGTCGCTGGGCGAGCGCACCCCGCTGGCCCTGCTCGACGCCGCCGCCTCGGCACGCATGGCGGTCGGCGAAGCGCTGACCAACCTGTGCGCGGCGCCGGTCGACGCGCTGGATGAAATCAAGCTGTCGGCGAACTGGATGGCCGCCGCCGGCCACCCGGGCGAAGACGCGCTGCTGTACGACGCGGTGAAGGCGGTGGGCATGGAACTGTGCCCGCAGCTGGACATCAGCATCCCGGTGGGCAAGGACTCGCTGTCGATGCAGGCGCAGTGGCACGACCAGGGCGAAGCCCACAAGAGCGTGTCGCCGGTGTCGCTGGTCATCTCGGCGTTCGCGCCGGTGGCCGACGTGCGCCAGCAGCTGACCCCGCTGCTCGACCGCGACGTGGACAGCGAGCTGTGGCTGATCGGCCTCGGTGCCGGCAAGCAGCGCCTGGGCGGTTCGATCCTGGCCCAGGTGCATGCCGACCATGGCGACCTGCCGGCGTTTGCCGGTGCTGCGCCGGACCTGGATGACCCGCAGCGCCTGCGTGGCTTCTTCGAACTGATCCGTGATGCGCGCCAGGCCGGCCTGCTGCTGGCCTACCACGACCGCAGCGATGGCGGTGCCTTCGCCGCGCTGTGCGAAATGGCCTTCACCTCGCGCCTGGGCCTGGACATCACCCTCGATGCTTGGGGCGACGATCCGTTCCGCAGCCTGTTCAACGAAGAGCTGGGCGCGGTGGTGCAGATCGCCCGCGAAGACCGTGCGGCCTTCGCCGACCTGGTCGAGCGCCATGCACTGATCGAATGCGCGCAGCGCATCGCCAAGCCGACCACTGCACCGGTGGTGCGCGTGTCGCTGGGCGGCGAAAACCTGGCCGAATGGCGCTGGGAAGCGTTGTTCGATGCCTGGTGGTCGGTCACCCATGCCATGCAGAAGCGCCGTGACAACCCGGCCAATGCCGATGCCGAGCGTGACGTCGCCCGCGCCTTCAACGCGCCGGGCCTGAAGCCAAAGCTCAGCTTCGACCTCAACGAGGACGTGGCCGCACCGTTCATCAGCACCGGCGCGCGCCCGCGCGTGGCCGTGCTGCGCGAACAGGGCGTCAACGGCCAGATCGAAATGGCCAACGCCTTCGAACGTGCCGGCTTCAGCGCTTTCGACGTGCACATGAGCGACCTGATCGAAGGCCGCGTGGCGCTGCAGGACTTCGCCGGCCTGGTGGCCTGCGGTGGCTTCAGCTACGGCGACGTGCTCGGTGCCGGCCGCGGCTGGGCGACCTCGATCCTCGAGCGCAGCGCGCTGCGCGATGCCTTCGCCGCGTTCTTCGCCCGCGAAGACAGCTTCGCCCTGGGCGTGTGCAACGGCTGCCAGATGATGAGCCAGCTGAAGGACATCATCCCCGGTGCCGAGCACTGGCCGCAGTTCCGCCGCAACGCCAGCGAGCAGTTCGAAGCCCGTACCGCGCTGCTGGAAGTGGTGGAGTCGCCGTCGATCCTGCTGCGTGGCATGGCCGGTTCGCGCCTGCAGGTGGCGGTGGCGCATGGCGAAGGCCAGGCCGTGTTCGACAACGCCGTGGACCAGGCGACCGCCCGCGTGGCGCTGCGCTACGTCGATGGCAACGGCAACGTCGCCAGCCAGTACCCGCTGAACCCGAACGGTTCGCCGGACGGCATCACCGGCCTGACCAGCACCGATGGCCGCGTCACCATCATGATGCCGCACCCGGAACGCACCCCGCGCGCGCTCAACCTGAGCTGGGCCCCGGCCGAGTGGCAGGGTGACTCGCCGTGGATGCGCATGTTCCGCAACGCGCGGGTGTGGTGCGGCTGACGACGTATCCGCCGCGCAGGTTGCAGTGCGATGAAGTACGGAAAACCCGGCAGGCAACTGTCGGGTTTTTCTGTATATGGGCAGAAAATCCTGCCGTAGCCATCAGTTACATGCATTTACATGGCGCCGACATTTCGTCACATGTAAATAACAAAATCGCCGAATAAATAGGCGAAAAAGTGAACTGGTTCACGGCAATTGCATTTTCTGCGTCAAAGTCTTGACGACCCGGAAAGTTCCCGTTAACACTTGGGCCCTGTTTCAATTCTGTTCATACCGCAGTAACCGCACGTCGCTTGCGCTCGGTTTTCTGTCGCTGCGCGGCGTTCGGCAATACCCGCAGTAAATCACGCGAATAACGCCCCCAGGGGACGTTGGACCAGAAGGTCCGGCGCTGGCGTTGCTTTGCCCAAAACCAGTCCAAAAAATCAGGAGCCGTACCGATGAATCGGATTTATCGCAAGGTCTGGAACAAAGCGTTGGGTCAGTTGGTGGTGGCCTCGGAACTGGCCTCTTCCGACACGCGCGGCGGGGTCGTCGACCAGCGTCGCGATGCCGACCACGTACGGCCGGTGACGCTGGCTGCGGCCCTTGCCCTGGCCATGGGACTGGGAGGTTCAGGCCTCGCCGCCGCGCAGTCGGTGGAAGTGGGTGGCAACGCCAACTGCGTGACCCTCAGCAGCAGCCTGATCGACCAGTGCGTGGTTGACGGCAGCGCCAATGCCAGCGGCCGCAACGCCGTGGCCGTGGGCACCGGCAGCACCGCCAGCGCCGCCAACAGCGTCGCCCTGGGGGCTGGCTCCAACGCCAACCGCGCCAACACCGTGTCGGTCGGCGCAACGGGCAACGAACGACAGATCACCAACGTCGCCGCAGGCACGGCAGCCACCGATGCGGTCAACCGCGCCCAGCTCGACGCCCAGGCGCAGGCCACCCAGGCCGCGCTGGCCGCCGCCGCCGCGCAAGGCAGCCGCTACTTCAAGGCTGACGGCGCCGGTGATGACAGCGATGCAGCGCAGATCGATGGCGAAGGCGCACTGGCCGCCGGCGCTTCGGCGACCGCCGATGGCGACGACACCACGGCGTTGGGCCACAACGCGCAGGCGACCGCTGACAGCGCCACCGCCGTTGGCGCGCAGGCGCAGGCCTCGGGCAGTGGCAGCACCAGCGTCGGCGCAGGCAGCACCGCCAGCGGCACCGCGTCGGCCAGCTTCGGCGTCGGCGCCGAAGCCAGCGGTGGTTACAGCACCGCACTGGGCGGCCTGTCCAACGCTTCGGCCTTCAACGCAACGGCGGTCGGCAATGCGGCCAACGCCACCGGCTCCAACAGCGTGGCCGTCGGCGGCGATGCCGAAGCCAGCGGCGCGTACAGCACCGCCACCGGCCAGGGCAGCCTGGCCACTGGTACCAACTCGGTCGCCGTGGGTGGCGCACTGTTCGGCCTGCTGCCGACCGAAGCCTCGGGCGATTACTCCACCGCCGTCGGTGGCGGCGCGTGGGCACCGGGCACCAATGCCACCGCATTGGGCAACGCCGCAGAAGCTCAGGGCGCCAACAGCGTGGCACTGGGTGCCGATTCGATCGCCGAGCGTGACAACACCGTCTCCGTCGGTGGCGCTGGCAACACCCGCCAGATCACCAACGTCGCTGCCGGTACCGAAGGCACCGATGCGGTGAACAAGGACCAGCTGGACGAGGTCGCTGCGACCGCAGAAAACACCCGCAAATACTTCCAGGCCAGCGGCAGCGAGGACAGCGATGCCGGCGCCCTGGCCGAAGGCGACAGCGCGCTGGCGGCCGGTGAAGCGGCCAATGCCATCGGCGATGGCGCCACTGCGCTCGGCGGCGGTGCGACCGCCATCGCCACGCAGGCGACCGCACTCGGCTACAACAGCCTGGCCACCGGCGAGAATGCCTCGGCCGTCGGCACCAACGCGCAGGCCAGCGGCAGCGACAGCGCCGCACTGGGCAGCGGTGCGGTGGCCAGTGAAACCAGCACCACCGCCACCGGCGCCGGCGCACAGGCAACCGCGGTCTACAGCACCGCCAACGGTGCCGAAGCCGTCGCCAGCGGCGCACAGTCGTTGTCCAGCGGCTTCCGCGCAGCGGCCTCGGCCGACGGTGCAACCGCCGTCGGCGGTTACAGCGAAGCCAGTGGCCGGCTGGGTTCGGCACTGGGCTACGGCACCGTCGCCAGCGGCGCCAACAGCACTGCCGCCGGCGTGTTCGCCACCGCGACCGGTGCCGGTGCGGTTGCCGTGGGTGAAGCCAGCGAAGCGACCGGCGACGAGAGCGTCGCCATCGGCGGCAGCACCTACTTCGGCCTGATCACCTCCCGCGCCAGCGGCTACGGTGCATCGGCCTATGGTGCCGGCGCATGGGCCACCGAAGACTATGCAACGGCCATCGGCTGGAACGCCTGGGCCGATGGCGCGCAGTCCACCGCGCTCGGCGCCAGTGCCACCGCCAATGGCAGCAACAGCGTCGCTCTCGGTGCGGCCTCGCAGGCCGACCGTGACAACACCGTGGCCGTCGGCAGCGACGGCAACGAACGCCAGGTGACCCATGTCGCCGCAGGTACCGAAGACACCGACGCGGTGAATGTCGGCCAGCTGAAGGACGTGGCTGCGGTGGCCGACACCACCGCCAAGCGCTTCCAGGCTACCGGCAGCAGCAACAGCGATGCCGGTGCACTGGCCGACGGCGATGACGCACTGGCCGCCGGTGAGGCCGCCAATGCCATCGGCAACGGCGCCACCGCTGTCGGTGCCGGCGCGACCGCCGTCGCCCAGAACGCCACCGCCGTGGGCAACAACGCCCTGGCCAGCGGCCAGAACAGCGCCGCCTTCGGCAACAACGCACAGGCCGCCGGCCCGGGCAGCGTGGCCGTGGGTGGTGCCGCCGTCGATGAAGCAGGCAATCCGTTGATCACCAGCGGTGGCGTGCCGGTGGAAACCGGTGCGACCAGTGCCGGTGTCGGTGGTACCGCCGTCGGCGCCAGCGCCGAAGCCAGCGGCTTCGCGGCATCTTCGTATGGCGTCGGTGCCTATGCGGCCGGCGCACAGTCCTCGGCGTTCGGTGCAGTGGCCAACGCGGTCGGTGATTACTCCACCGCCGTGGGTACGCAGAGCAACGCCACCGGCACCAGCAGCGTGGCCATCGGTGGCCCGGCCGACCTGATCCCCGGCCTGGGCTTCTTCGTACAGACCCAGGCCAGCGGCGAAGCCGCCACCGCCGTCGGTGCCGGTGCCATCGCCAGCGGCGATTACGCCGTCGCCAACGGCAGCCTGACCGAAGCCTCCGGTGCCGAGTCGGTGGCCGTGGGCTACTTCGCGTATGCGCCCGGCGAGAACGCCAGTGCGCTGGGTGCACAGACCTGGGCCAGCGGCGCGCAGAGCACCGCCGTGGGCTACTACGCCACCGCGCGGGGCGCCAACAGCGTCGCCCTCGGTGCCAACTCCGAAGCCGTGCGCGACAACAGCGTGGCCGTCGGCAGCGACGGCAACGAACGGCAGGTCACCCACGTGGCCGCCGGTAGCGAAGACACCGATGCCGTGAACAAGGCCCAGCTCGATGCCGTGGCCAGCACGGCAGACACCACCGCGCGCTTCTTCCAGGCGCAGGGCGAGGAGGGCAGCGATGCCGGCGCCCATGCCGAAGGCGAAGGTGCGGTGGCTGCGGGCTCCGCCAGCAATGCGATCGGCGCAGGCGCGCTCGCACAGGGCGCGGGTGCGGGTGCCATCGGCGCCGATACCGTTGCCCTGGGCCGCAACACCTTCGCCAATGGCGACGGTGCGGTTGCCATCGGTGGCCTCGGCCAGGCCTACGACGAGTACAACCAGCCGCTGCTGGATGACGAAGGCAATCCGGTGCAGGTCGGCACCACCGCCTCGTCAGGCTCCACTGCCGTGGGCAATGCCGCGCTGGCCACCGGCGCCAGCAGCAGCGCGTTCGGCACCGCGGCGCAGGCCACCGGTGACAACAGCTTCGCTGCTGGCGGCA
The DNA here is from genome assembly GCF_030053215.1 of Stenotrophomonas sp. PFBMAA-4. Classification (NCBI taxonomy): domain Bacteria; kingdom Pseudomonadati; phylum Pseudomonadota; class Gammaproteobacteria; order Lysobacterales; family Lysobacteraceae; genus Stenotrophomonas; species Stenotrophomonas sp. PFBMAA-4. The sequence continues at coordinate 25,260 of NZ_JASGBW010000008.1, forward strand.
AGTCGCGCGCCAACGGCAGCTATGCCGTCGCCATCGGCGACAGCGCCTTCGCCAAGGCCGACGACAGCACCGCCGTCGGCGGTTACAGCACCGCCAGCGAAGAAGGCGCCACCGCCTTCGGTGCCGGCGCGTGGGCCACCGGCACCAACGCCTCGGCCTTCGGCCCGGCGGCCTGGGCCAGTGCCAACGGCGCAACCTCCATCGGCTACAACAGCTGGGCCAACGGCGTCAGCTCCACCGCGGTCGGCCGCGGCGCCTTCAGCTATGGCGATTACAGCCTGGCACTGGGCTTCCAGGCACTGGGCAACAGCATCAACAGCATCGCGGTGGGCACCAATACCGTGGCCGATGGCGAAAGCGCCATCGCCATCGGTGCCGGCAGCACCGCCGGCGGCAACAACGCCGTGGCCCTCGGCGCAGGCTCGGTGGCTGACCGCGACCGCAGCGTGTCGGTCGGCAGCGCCGGCAGCGAACGCCAGGTCACCAACGTCGCCGCCGGCACCCAGGCCACCGATGCGGTGAACAAGGCCCAGCTGGATGCCGTGGCCGCCAGCGCAGGCACCGGCAACAAGTTCTTCCAGGCCAGCGGCAGCGACGACAGCGATGCCGGCGCCTACGTGGAAGGCGACAACGCACTGGCTGCCGGTGAAGCCGCCAACGCCATCGGTGACGGCGCCATCGCACTGGGCAGCGGCGCCAACGCCATCGGCACCAACGCACAGGCGATCGGCTTCAATGCCCTGGCCAGTGCCGACAACGCCAGCGCCATCGGCGCCAACGCGCAGGCCACCGGCGAGTACGCCACTGCACAGGGTGCGGAAAGCGAAGCCAGCGGCGAGCAGAGTGCCGCCTTCGGTGCCGCAGCCGTGTCCAGTGGCGCCGGCAGCACCGCCACGGGCGTGCTGTCCGAAGCCAGCGGCGAGGAAGCCGTGGCGGTGGGTTACTTCAGCAGCGCCAGCGGCGAAGCGGCCACCGCAGTGGGCAGCGAGAGCGTGGCCAGTGGCACGGCCTCGGCGGCGTTCGGCATCGGTGCCGAAGCCACCGGCGGCTACAGCACCGCCATCGGCGGCTATGCCAGCGCATCGGCGTTCAACGCCACCGCGTTCGGCAATTTCGCCAACGCCTCCGGTTCCAACAGCGTGGCCCTGGGCGGCGATTCGGAAGCGTCCGGTGCCTACGCCACGGCCACCGGCCAGGGCAGCCTGGCCACCGGCGTGAACAGCGTGGCCATCGGCGGTTCGCTGTTCGGCCTGCTCGCCACCGAAGCGTCGGGTGATTACTCCACCGCAGTCGGTGGCGGTGCCTGGGCGCCGGGCACCAACGCCACGGCGCTGGGCAACGCGGCCGAAGCACAGGGTGCCAACAGCGTCGCCCTGGGTGCCGACTCGATTGCAGACCGCGACAACACGGTCTCCGTCGGCGGCGCCGGCAATACCCGCCAGATCACCAACGTCGCCGCCGGCACCGAAGGCACTGATGCGGTGAACAAGGACCAGCTGGATGCAGTCGCCGCCACCGCGGAGAACACCAGCAAGTACTTCCAGGCCAGCGGCAGCGACGACAGCGATGCCGGCGCCTACGTGGAAGGCGACAACGCACTGGCTGCCGGTGAGGCCGCCAACGCCATCGGCGACGGTGCCACCGCGCTCGGCAGTGGTGCCACTGCGGTGGCCGCCAATGCCACTGCGGTCGGCTTCAACAGCCTGGCCACCGGCGGCAACGCAGCGGCCATCGGCAACAACGCCCAGGCCACTGGCGAAGACAGCGCTGCCTTGGGCAGCGGTGCCGTCGCCAGCGAAACCAGCAGCACCGCCACCGGTGCCGGCGCGCAGGCCACGGCGGTCTACAGCACGGCCAACGGTGCCGAAGCCAACGCCAGCGGCGCGCAGTCGCTGGCAAGCGGCTTCCGTGCGGCGGCCTCGGCCGATGGCACGACCGCAGTGGGCGGCTACAGCGAAGCCAGCGGCCGCCTCGGCTCGGCGCTGGGGTATGGCACCCTGGCCAGTGGTGCCAACAGCACTGCCGCCGGCGTGTTCGCCACCGCCAGCGGTGCCAGTTCGGTGGCCATGGGCGATTCCAGCGAAGCCACCGGCGATGAAAGCGTGGCCATCGGCGGCAGCACCTTCTTCGGCCTGATCCCGGCGCGTGCCAGCGGTTACGGCGCGGCGGCCTTCGGTGCCGGCGCGTGGGCGACCGACGACTACGCCACCGCCATCGGCTGGAACTCCTGGGCCGGCGCCGCGCAGTCCACCGCGCTCGGTGCGGGTGCCACCGCCAACGGCATCAACAGTGTTGCGCTCGGTGCCGCCTCCCAGGCCGACCGTGACAACACCGTGGCCGTCGGCAGCGAGGGCGGCGAACGCCAGGTGACCCATGTGGCAGCGGGTACCGAAGGCACCGACGCGGTGAACAAGAACCAGCTGGATGCCGTTGCCGCCACCGCCGAGACCACCAGCAGGTACTTCCAGGCCAGCGGCAGCGCCGACAGCGATGCCGGTGCCTACGTGGAAGGCGACAACGCACTGGCCGCGGGTGAAGCATCCAACGCCATCGGCAACGGCGCCTCCGCGCTGGGCAGCGGCGCCACCGCCCTGGCTGAAAATGCCACGGCCGTCGGCTTCAACAGCCTGGCCACCGGCGCCAATGCCGCGGCCGTCGGCAACGCGGCGCAGGCCACCGGCGAGAACAGTGCCGCGTATGGCAGCGCTGCGGTCGCCAGCGAGATCGGCAGCACCGCCACCGGCAACGCCGCGCAGGCCACGGGTGTCTACAGCACGGCCAACGGTGCCGAAGCCATCGCCAGCGGCGCACAGTCGCTGGCCAGCGGTTTCCGCGCCTCGGCCAGCGCCGATGGCACCACCGCCGTCGGTGGTTACAGCGAAGCCAGCGGCCGCCTTGGCACCGCACTGGGCTACGGCTCGGCCGCCACCGGCGCCAACACCACGGCGGTGGGCTTCGGTGCGACTGCGGCCGGTGCCAACGCGGTGGCGCTGGGCCAGTCCAGCGACGCCAGCGGTGATGAAAGCGTGGCCATCGGCGGCAGCACCTTCTCCGGTCTGATCACGGCGCGTGCCAGCGGCACCGGCGCGGCGGCCTTCGGTGCCGGTGCCTGGGCAACCAGCGATTACGCCAGCGCCATCGGCTGGAACGCCTGGGCCAGCGCTGCCGATGCGACTGCGCTGGGTGCCAACAGCACCGCCAGTGCGGCCAACAGCGTCGCCCTTGGTACCGGCTCGCAGGCCACCCGCGCCAACACGGTGTCGGTGGGCAACACGGCATCGCAGCGGCAGATCACCAATGTGGCTGCCGGTACGGAAACCACCGATGCGGTGAACAAGGGCCAGCTTGATGCCGTGGCCGCCACCGCCGATGCGGTCGGCCAGCGCTTCCAGGCCAACGGCAGCGGCGTGGCTACCGCCAGCGGCACCGATGCGGTGGCCGTGGGCTCCAACGCCACCGCCAGCGGCAACCGCAGCAATGCAGTGGGCAGCGGCGCCAGGGCCGTCGGCAACGCATCGCTGGCGCTGGGTGCCGGCAGTGCGGTCACCGGCAACAACTCGGTGGCCCTGGGTGCCGGCGCACGTGCGGTGGACGCCAACGTGGTCTCGGTCGGTGGCGGCAACGGCACCGATGGCCCGGCCACCCGTCGCATCGTCAACGTGGCCGAGGGCCGCATTGCCGCCGGCAGCAGCGATGCCGTCACCGGTTCGCAGCTCAACGTCACCAACCAGCGCGTGGGTGCGGTCGAGACCCGCGTGGGTGATTTCGATTCGCGCATCTCCACCGTCGAAAGCAGCACCGCCAACGCCATCGGCTACGACGATGCCAGCCACGACCGCCTGACCCTGTCCGGCATCGACGGCACGGTCATCGACAACGTCGGCGCGGGCAGCATCGCCTCGGGCAGCCACCAGGCCATCAACGGCGGCCAGCTGTTCCAGTCGCTCAGCGATGCCGCCAGCATCCTCGGCGGCGGTGCCAGCGTCGGCATGCAGGGGGTGTTCATCGCGCCGAACTACGTCATCCAGGGCAGCACCTACAACAACGTCGGCGACGCCCTGGGCGCACTGGACCGCAAGGTGACCGAGCTTGACCAGCGCACTGCCGGTGGCACCAGCCGTACCGCCACGGCCAGCCTTCGCAGCGCCAGCGTGCAGGCCACTACCGCCCAGGTGGCCACCGTGGCCGAGGCCGATGCAGTGGCCTCGCGGTCCAACGTGGTGGCCAAGCCCAGCGTGGAGGGTGCTGCTGCCGCGCAGCCGGCCGTCGGTGCCAACGCCGTCGCCATGGGCGAGGGTGCCGTGGCCAGCGGGGCGTCGTCCACGGCCATCGGCCAGGGCGCGTCGGCCACCGCTGCCAATGCCGTCGCGCTGGGCCAGGGTTCGGTCGCCGATCGCGCCAACACGGTCTCGGTGGGCAGCGAAGGCAACGAACGCCAGGTGACCAACGTGGCTGCCGGTACCGCCGCCACCGACGCGGTCAACAAGGGGCAGCTGGACCGCGGCATCACCACCGCCAACAGCTACACCGACAGCCGCGTGCAGGCGGTCGCCGACAGCTTCGACGTGTTCAAGGGCGAAGTGGATGGGCGCCTGCGCCACATGGACCGCCGCATCGACCGCCAGGGCGCGATGAGCGCGGCCATGCTCAACATGGCCACCAGTGCCGCCGGCATCCGCACCCAGAACCGGGTCGGCGTCGGCATCGGTTTCCAGGGCGGCGAATCGGCGATGTCGCTGGGCTACCAGCGTGCGATCAGCGATCGCGCCACGGTCACCCTCGGCGGTGCGTTCAGCAGTGATGACGCCTCGGTCGGCGTCGGTGCCGGCTTCGGTTGGTAAGGCAACACCGCGCCGGCGGCCACGCTGCCGGCGCTGCTTCTGCAACAGGGCCTGAGGGGAGGTCTCGGCAAACCCGGCTCGGCCAGCCGGGAACCGTCAAGGATTGATGGCCGCAGTGTTGGATCCAACCATGACCCAGAAGAGGAATGTGACGTGATCAATAAGCAGAACCTTCGCATCAACGTGCTTGCTGCCGCCATGCTGTCGATGACCGCCGCAGGCGCGGTCCACGCCGCTGGCCTGCCGACCCGCGAGCCGGTGCGCCAGGCCAGCACCACCGAAGCGGGCGCCGAGCGCATCATCGTGAAGTATCGCGCCGGTACCGCTGCTGCCAGCGACCGCTCGGCCAAGCTGTCCACGGTGCAGTCCGCACTCACCCGCGCCAGCCTGTCCGGTGGCACCAGCCGTGCCAGCGCGATGGGCCCGCAGGTGGTGCGCAAGCTCGGCATCGGTGCCGACGTGATCCGCCTGAAGGGCCGCCTGGCCCCGGCCGAACTGCAGCGCGTGCTGAAGGAACTCAAGGCCGATCCGTCGGTCCAGTACGCCGAAGCCGACGTCAAACTGCGCCGCACCGAACTGCGCGCGGGCGACGTGAAGCCGGCCCTGATGCCGAACGATCCGCTCTACGCGCAGTACCAGTGGCACCTGAGCAACCCCACCGGCGGCATCAACGCACCGTCGGCCTGGGACGTTTCGCAGGGCGAAGGCGTGGTCGTCGCCGTGCTCGACACCGGCATCCTGCCGCAGCATCCGGATCTGGTCGGCAACCTGCTGGAAGGCTACGACTTCATCAGCGACGCCGAGACCTCGCGCCGTGCCACCGACGACCGCGTGCCGGGCGCGCAGGACTACGGTGACTGGGTGGAGAACGCCAACGAGTGCTACAACGGCTCGCAGCCGGAAGAAAGCTCCTGGCACGGTACGCACGTGGCCGGCACCGTCGCCGAGCAGACCAACAACGGCGTCGGCATGGCCGGTGTCGCACACAAGGCCAAAGTCCTGCCGGTGCGCGTGCTCGGCAAGTGCGGTGGCTACCTCTCCGACATCACCGATGCGATCACCTGGGCGTCGGGTGGCACCGTCGCCGGCATTCCGGCCAACACCAACCCGGCTGAAATCATCAACATGAGCCTGGGTGGCAGTGGTGCGTGCGCAGGCGCCTACCAGGATGCGATCAGCGGCGCGATCTCGCGTGGCACGACCGTGGTGGTGGCCGCCGGCAACGAAACCGACAATGCCGCCAACTACCGCCCGGCCAGCTGCGAAGGCGTGGTGACCGTGGGTGCGACCCGCATCACCGGTGGCATCACCTACTACTCCAACTACGGCACGCGCGTGGATCTGTCCGGCCCGGGCGGCGGTGGCAGCGTGGACGGCAACCCGGGTGGCTTCATCTGGCAGTCCGGTTCGAATGCGGCCACCACGCCGGACTCCGGCACCTACAGCTACATCGGCATGGGCGGTACTTCGATGGCATCGCCGCACGTGGCCGGTGTTGCTGCCCTGGTGCAGAGTGCGCTCATCGCCAACGGCAAGGATCCGCTGGCCCCGGCGGCCCTGCGTGCGCTGCTGAAGGAAACCGCGCGTCCGTTCCCGGTCACCATCCCGGCCTCCACGCCGATCGGCACCGGTATCGTCGATGCCAAGGCCGCGCTGGCCAAGGCCCTGGCCGAGCCGTGCACCGAGAACTGCGAGCCTGAAGGCATCCCGCTGACCAACAAGGTCGCCCTCAGCGGCGTGGCCGGCGCCACCGGCAGCGAGACGGTCTATACCTTCGAGGCCGTCGCCGGCAAGCAGCTGAGCGTGTTGACCTACGGTGGCACCGGCAACGTGTCGGTGTACGTGGCGCAGGGCCGCGTGCCGACCGCCACCGACAACGATGCCAAGTCCAGCCGCCCGGGCAACACCGAGACCGTGCGTGTTGCCAAGCCGGTGGCAGGCACCTACTACGTGAAGGTGGTGGGCGAAGCGGCCTTCAGCGGCGTGACCATCCTGGCCACCCAGTAAGGGCCACGCTTGCACGAAATGTCGTAAGTGAATTGGCGACGCCCGTTACCGGAAGGTGACGGGCGTCGTCTTTCATGGTCCTGCGCGCACAAGGCAGCGGAAGTCCGGGCTGAACTGCTAAAGTCGGGAGGATCGACAGGAGAGTCATGTGAACGCGCTCGCTGCCACTGCCATCGACGACGCCGAAGGCCGCATCCTCGATGCGCTGCTGGCGCGCGGGCGCCTCAAGGAAGGCGACCTGGCGCGCGCACGGCCGCTGCACGCCGAAGCCGGTGGCAGCCTGCTGGGGCTGCTGGTGCGGCTGGGGCTGGTGTCCGAGCGTGACCAGGCGCAGGCCAGTGCCGATGTACTGGGCCTGCCGCTGCTGGAAGGCAAGCAGCTGCCCGAAGCACCGCCGCAGTCGCTGGCCGAAGGCCTGCCGTTGTCGCTGCGTTTCCTGAAGCAGTTCCACGTGTGCCCGCTGGCGCTGGATGAACACGGCGTACGCCTGTGGCTGGCCGATGCCCACGATGCCTATCCGCAGCAGGCCGTGCAGCTGGCGCTGGGCGTACCGGTCAGCCCGGTGCTGGGCATGCGCGCGGAGATCGACGACCTGGTCGAGCGCTGGTTCGGCCAGGGCCGCAGCGCGATGGGTGCGATCGTGGAAACCGCAGATGGCGAAGGCGGCGCGGTCGATGACATCGAACACCTGCGCGACCTCGCTTCCGAAGCCCCGGTCATCCGCCTGGTCAATCTGGTCATCCAGCGTGCGGTGGAACTGCGCGCCTCGGACATCCACGTCGAACCGTTTGAAAGCCGGCTGAAGGTGCGCTACCGCGTCGATGGCGTGCTGGTGGAAGGCGAAAGCCCGCCGGCCAACCTCACCGCCGCGGTCATCAGCCGCATCAAGATCATGGCCCGGCTCAACATCGCCGAACGCCGCCTGCCGCAGGACGGCCGCATCATGCTGCGCGTGCAGGGCAAGGAACTGGACCTGCGCGTGAGCACCGTGCCGACCGCGCACGGCGAAAGCGTGGTGATGCGACTGCTCGACCGCGAAACCGTGGTGTTCGATTTCCACCGGCTCGGCTTCACCGATGCGTTCCTGCCGCAGTTCCGCAAGGTGCTCGAGCAGCCGCACGGCATCCTGCTGGTCACCGGCCCGACCGGCTCGGGCAAGACCACAACGCTGTACACCGCGCTGAGCCAGCTCAACACCGCCGACGTCAAGATCATCACGGTCGAGGATCCGGTCGAGTACCAGATCGAGGGCATCAACCAGATCCAGGCCAAGCCGCAGATCGGCCTGGACTTCGCCAACGCGCTGCGCAGCATCGTCCGCCAGGACCCGGACATCATCATGATCGGCGAAATGCGCGACCTGGAAACCGCGCGCATCGCCATCCAGTCGGCGCTGACCGGCCACCTGGTGCTGTCCACCCTGCACACCAACAACGCAGCCGGCGGCATCACCCGCCTGCTCGACATGGGCGTGGAGGATTACCTGCTCACGTCCACCATCAACGGCATCCTCGCCCAGCGCCTGGTGCGCCGCCTGGAGCCCACCCACGCCGAGCGCTACGAAGCCTCGCCGGAGGAGATCGAACGTTTCGAACTGCGCCGCCTGCAGCCGCAGGGGCCGATCCACCTGTTCCGCCCGAAGCCCTCGGCACTGGCACCGACCGGTTACCTGGGCCGCACCACCATCATGGAGTTCCTGGTGATGAACGACGCGCTGCGGCGCGCGGTGATGCGGCGCGACGGCATGGGCGAGATCGAACGCATCGCCCGCGAGGGCGGCATGCGCACCATGTACGAAGACGGCCTGTCCAAGGCCCTGAGCGGGCAGACGACCATCGAGGAAGTCCTGCGCGTGACCGAGGAGGGTTGATGCGCGCGGGAGATCGACGCTGACATGCCCACGTACCGCTACAAGGCACTGAACCCGCACGGTGAAGTCTTCGACGGGCAGATGGAAGCGGCCAGCGAGGCCGAGCTGATCGCACGCCTGCAGGACCAGGGCCATCTGCCGATGGAAACGCGCCTGGCCGAGGGCGGCGCGGCAGGTGGCAGCAGCCTGGGCAGCCTGTTCCGCCCGCGGCCCCTGCAGGGCGCGGCGCTGCTGCAGTTCACCCAGCAGCTGTCGACCCTGCTCGGTGCCGGCCAGCCGCTGGACCGCGCATTGTCGATCCTGCTCGGCCTGCCCGAGGACGAACGTTCGCGGCGCGCGATCACCGACATCCGCGACGTGGTGCGTGGCGGTGCGCCGCTGTCGACGGCGCTGGAGCGCCAGCACGGCCTGTTCTCGCGCCTGTACGTGAACATGGTGCGCGCCGGCGAGGCCGGCGGCAGCCTGCACGAAACCCTGCAGCGCCTGGCCGATTACCTCGAACGCAGCCGCGCGCTGCAGGGCAAGGTCATCAACGCGCTGGTCTACCCGGCCATCCTGCTGGTGGTGGTCGGTGGCGCCCTGCTGTTCCTGCTCGGCTACGTAGTGCCGCAGTTCGCGCAGATGTACGAAAGCCTGGACGTGGCCCTGCCATGGTTCACCAACGCGGTGCTGCAGCTGGGCCTGTTCGTGCGCGACTGGTGGATCCTGCTGCTGGTGGTGCCGGGCGTGTTCACCCTGCTGCTGGAACGGCAGCTGCGGCAACCGGCGTTCCGCCTGGCGCTGGATGGCTGGCTGCTGCAGCGGCGCGGCATCGGCCGCCTGCTGGGCGAACTGGAAACCGCACGCCTGGCCCGCACCCTGGGCACGCTGCTGCGCAACGGCGTACCGCTGCTGGGCGCGCTGGGCATCGCCCGCAACGTGCTGGGCAACCGCGCGCTGGCCGCCGATCTGGACACCGCCGCCGACGAAGTGAAGAACGGTGCCGGCCTGTCGCTGGCACTGTCGCGCGGCAAGCGCTTCCCGCGCCTGGCGCTGCAGATGATCCAGGTCGGCGAGGAGTCCGGCGCCCTCGATACCATGCTGCTCAAGGCCGCCGACACATTTGAACAGGACAGTGCCCGCCGCATCGACCGCCTGCTGGCGGCGATGGTGCCGGCCATCACCCTGGTGCTGGCATCGGTGGTCGGCGCGGTCATCGTCGCCGTGCTGGTGCCGCTGTACGACCTCACCAACGCCATCGGCTGACGATGGCCTTCCCTGCAACTCCGACTCACCGCAACTGAAAGGACCGACCATGCTTGCTTCCCGTCGCCCGATCCGCCTGTCCTTCGCCAGCGCACGCCACCAGAACGGCATGAGCCTGCTGGAAATCATCATCGTCATCGTGCTGATCGGCGCGGTGCTGACCCTGGTCGCCAGCCGTGTGCTCGGCGGTGCCGACCGCGGCAAGGCGAACATCGCCAAGGCCCAGGTGCAGACCGTGGCCTCGAAGATCGACAACTACCAGATCGACACCGGCAAGCTGCCCGGTTCGCTCAATGACCTGGTGACCGCACCGGCCGGCGTCGGTGGCTGGCTGGGCCCGTATGCCAAGGCCGCCGATCTCAACGATCCGTGGGGCCATGCGCTGGAATACCGCGCGCCGGGCGAAGGCCAGGCCTACGACCTGGTCAGCCTGGGCAAGGACGGCAAGACCGGCGGCAGCAGCGTCGATGCCGATATCCGATACGAGCCGTAATCCCGCATGAGGCTGTCCCTGCCGCGTCGGCTGCCCAGCCCGCGCCTGCACGGCAGGCGCGCCACCGGCATGTCGCTGCTGGAGATGCTGCTGGTGATCGCGCTGATCGCGGCCATCGGCCTGATCACGGCCGCCGGCCTGTCGCGTGGCTTTGCCGGCATGCAGCTGCGCAGCGCCGGCAAGGACATCGCCAACCAGCTGCGCATGGTGCGCGCGCAGGCGATCGCACGCGGCGAGCCGCAGCGCTTCGTGATCGAGCCGGCCGAGCATCGCTGGCAGGGCGCCAACCAGCGCCAGGGCACGGTGCCCGAACCGGTGCAGGTGCAGTTCGAAGGGGCCGCGCAGCTGTCCGATGCAGCAGGGCAGGGCGTGATCGAGTTCCATCCCGATGGCGGCTCCAGTGGCGGCCGCATCCGCCTGCAGCGCGGTGCCGCCGAATGGCGCATCGATGTCGGCTGGCTGACCGGCGAGGTCCGTTCCGGTCCATGGCGGGCGCAATGAAACAGTCGGTGCGTGGCTTCACCCTGCTCGAAGTGATCGTGGCCTTCGCCCTGCTGGGCCTGGCCCTGACCCTGCTGCTGGGCAGCCTGTCCGGCGGCGCGCGCCAGGTGCGTGAGGCCGAGCTGCGCACCCGCGCGGTACTGCACGCGCAGTCGCTGCTGGCCAGCGCCGGTGTCGACGCGCCGCTGCAGGCCGGCAGCCAGAGTGGTGAGTGGGAACAGGGCCGTTACCACTGGCAGCTGCAGGTGCAGCCCTGGAGCGAGCCGCGTGCCGGCGATGTCGCGCTGACGCAGTCACCGGGTGCGCCGTGGCTGGCCGAACTGCAGCTGCAGGTGCGCTGGGGTGATGGCGACCGCGAGCGACTGCAATGGCGCACCCTGCGCCTGTTGCCGCCGGACCTGGAGAGCGCACGATGAAGCGCCGCGCCGCCGGTTTCACCCTCGTCGAAGTGATGCTGGCCACCGTGCTGCTGGCCGGTGGCCTCGCATTGGCGTTCGCCAGCGTGCGCGCGGCGATGGCGGTCAGCCAGCGTGGCGAACAGATCGCCGCCGACAGCGAGCGCATGCGCGCGGTGCAGGCGCTGCTGCGGCGGCAGCTGGGCGGTGCAATGCGGAGCCCGATCGAGGTACCCGATCCCACCCGCGAACCGGTGTATTTCCAGGGCGATGGCGAAGGCATGCAGTTCGTCGCCGATCTGCCCGGCTATCTCGGCCGCGGTGGCCCCTACCTGCATACCCTGCAGGTGGACGGTGCCCCCGGGCAGCGGCGGCTGCTGCTGGACCTGGTGATGCTGCAGGAAGGCGAACGCCTGCCGGAAACCCCGCCGCGCCCGCCCGAAGTGCTCGCCGACGGCTTGAAGGACGTGACGCTGCGCTACCGCGGCGTTGATCCTGCCAACGGGCAGATGAGCGACTGGCTGCCGCGCTGGGACGACACCCGGCGGCTGCCGCTGCTGGTGGAAGTGCAGGTCGTGCCGCAGCGTGGCGCGGCGTGGCCGCCGCTGGTGGTCGCACCGCGCGCCGGCGGCCTGGGAGGCGCGCGATGAACGCACGGCGCGGGGCCGCCCTGGTGCTGGTGCTGTGGCTGATCGCGCTGATGACCGCTCTGGTCGGTGCCTTCGCGCTGACCGCACGCGTGGAGCACCTGCAGCAGCGCGTGCTAGACGATGACGCGCGCGGCCAGGAACGCGCCCGTGCCGGCATGGAGTACGCGCTGCTGCGCCTGCGCCCGGACCCGCAGCGGCCGGCCTGGCAGGCGGACGGGCGCACCTACCGCTGGCAGTACGATGATGTGCCCGTCGAGATCCGGGTGGTGGACGAGAACGGCAAGATCAACCTGAACCTGGCCGACGCGACGCTGCTGGATGCGTTCCTGCAGGCGTTGGGCGAACCGCCTGAGCAGGCCCGGCAGCTGGCCGGCGCCATCATCGACTGGCGTGATGAAGACAGCCTGCTGCAGCCGGGCGGCGGTGCCGAGGCACCCGATTACGCCGCTGCGGGCCTGCCGTACGGCCCGCGCAACAAGCGTTTCGAGACCCTGGGTGAACTGCAGCGCGTGCTCGGCATACGTGCGTCGCTGTATGCGGCGATGCTGCCGTACCTGACGCTCTACAGCCGGCAGGCGCGTCCCGATCCGCGCGTCGCAGGTGCACCGGTGTTGACCGCATTGGGCCTGGATGCCGAACAGGTGCTGGCGCAGCGCGCCCAGCTGGAGCGTGACGAAGGTTCCGGAGCGATGCCGTCAATGCTTGCCAGCGGCAGCGGCACCTATAGTATCGAGTCCCGTGCCATCGACGGCAGCGGTCGCTTGTCGGTTCTGCAGGCGGTGGTACGCAATGGATCGGGCGGTGTGCCCGGACGAACCTACACGGTGCTTCGCTGGGAGCAGGGAATGGCAGCAAGATGACGGCATGGCAGGACAGCCTGCGGCAGGTACAGGGGCGGATCGGCCCAGGTGCGGGCCGTTTCCTGCGCTGGTGGCGGCAGTCCCTGCTGGCCTGGGTGCCTGCGCGTTGGCAGTGGGCGCTGGGCTGGTCGCAGACCCGCCTGCTGCTGCAGCGGCAGGGTGACCTGCTGCAGGTCTGGCGCGAAGCCGGGCAGGGCCTGGAGCCGGTGGCGAGCCTGCCATGGCCGACCCAGCCGGCCGATCTGGACCGGGTGCTGGACGCGCGCCTGCGCCGCCTTCCGCGGGTCTGGCTGCTGGCCGACGCGCAGGTCCTGCGCCGCAACCTGCGCCTGCCCATGGCCGCTGGCGACCGCCTGCGCGCGGTGGTCGGCTACGAGATCGACCGGCAGACGCCGTTCGAATCCAGCCAGGTCAGCTATGACGTACGCGAACGTGGCAGTGCCGGCGAAGGCCTGCTGCAGGTCGAACTGGTGGCCTGGCCGCTGCGCCAGCTCGATGCCTGGCGCGGCCAGGTGGGTGCCTGGGCCGATGCGCTGTCCGGTGTCGACGCCCTCGACGCGCAGGGCCAGCCGCTGCAGGTCAACCTGCTGCCGCAGGCCCAGCGCCAGCCACGGCATGACCCGACACGGCGCTGGAACCTGCTGCTCGGCCTGGCCGCGCTGGTGATGCTGGTGCTGGCCGCCACCCAGGTGCTGGACAACCGCCGCGAGGCGGCCGACGCGCTGCGCGCTGAAGTCGAGCGCAGCGCCCGCAGTGCGCGTGGCGTGGCCAGCGAACGCAGCGAGCTGCAGGCGTTGCTGGACGGTGCCGCGTTCCTCGAAAAACAGCGTGCCCAGCGCGCCAGCACGGTGGAGCTGTGGAACGAACTGACCCAGCGCCTGCCCAATGGCACCTACCTGGAAAAACTGGCCATCGAAAACAACAACCTGCAGCTGATCGGCCTCAGCAGCGAAGCCTCGCAGCTGGTGCAGCTGCTGCAGGATGCGCCGCAGTGGCGCAAGGTCAACCTGACGGGCGTCCTGCAGGCCGATGGTGCCGGCAGTGGCCGTGACCGCTTCACCCTGACCGCCGAACTGCAGCCGTTGCCGGTGGCCACGCCCGCCGCGCCCGCCGCCCCAGCCAGGGAGGCGGCCGATGCCGATGCCAAACCCGCGCCGTGACCGCTGGCTGGCGCTGGCGCTGCTGCTGGCGGTGCTGGGCCTGGCCTACCTGCTGCTGGTGCACCCGTGGTTCACCCAGCCGCTGCTGGCCGTCAATGCCGACGTGGCCGCACTGCGCGAGCGCCAGCAGCGCGTGCAGGCACAGCTGCAGCAGCAGCCGCAGATCGAACAGCGCCTGCGGCAGACCCGCGAGGCCCTGCAGCAGCGCCCCGGGTTCCTGCGCGAAGCGACCGCCGAAGCGGCCGCCGCGGCCCTCGGCGCGCGCGTGCAGGACGCGGTGGCCAATGCCAGCCCGGGCAACCGCAGCTGCACCATCAGCAACCGCACGCCGCTCACCGACAACCGCCGCGACGCCGAGTTCGTGCGCGTGGCCATGCAGGTGCGCCTGCGCTGTGGCGTGGCCGAACTGGCCACCGTGCTGCACAGCCTGGAAACGGGCAGCCCGCGCCTGTTCGTGGACAACCTCAACCTGATCGCGCAGCGCTTCCAGCAATCGGCGAATGAATCGGGCCTGGGCCTGGATGTGTCGTTCGAGCTGGCCGGCTACCTGCTGCCCGCGGCCAGTGCTGATGCCGCCGCGCCAGCGGCAGCCGCGGCGCCGGCACCGACGCCAGCTGCCGATGCCGGCGCTGCACCGGCCGAACCGCCGGTGGAAGCGGAGGGCACCGATGAAACGTGACCCGATCACGCTGCGCACCGGTTTCCTGCTGGCCCTGGCCGGCTGGGCCGGCGCGATCTGGCTGGCCACCGGCTTCGGCCTGGGCAGCCGCCTGCCGGCCGCCGACAGCGATGCCGCCGCGCAGGCCGTACTGCCCGCCCTGCCGCCAATGGCGGCCGAGCGCATGTCCGCTGCCGACAGCTTCAGCGCCATCGGCGAACGCCCGCTGTTCGCCGAGGACCGTCGGCCCCGGCCCTACCTGCTGGGCGGCAGCGAACCGGCGGCCAGTGCTGCCTTGCGCCTGACCGGCGTGCTGCTCACCGACAGCTTCAGCATGGCGACCTTCACCACCGATCAGAATCGATCGCTGCGGCTGCGCCTGAACGGTGAAGCCGTGGATGGCTGGCAGCTGGTCGCGCTGGAACCACGCCAGGCCACGGTGATCGGCCCCAGTGGCAGCCAGGTGCTGGAACTGGCCACCTTCAACGGGCAGGGGGGCGAACCGCCGACCGTGCTGCGTGGCGCCAATGGTGCGGTCCCGCCGGCCGCTGCCCTGCCGCCGCCACCACCGCCCCCCGCCGCCGCCTCTGCCGCGTCCAATGCGCGGCCCAGCCCCGATGTCGTCAGCGCTGCCGCCGCTGTGGCCGCCTCGGCAAACGCACCATCGCCGGCCGCCCCCGCCAACAACGGCCCCAGCGAAGCGCAGATGCAGGCCATCCGCGAACGCATCCAGGCCCGTCGCCGTCAGCTGCAGCAACAGCAGCAACAGCAGCAACAACCGTCGCCGCCCCCGGGCGATGGCACCAACCGATAGAGTGAATGCATGAACCTGCGTTTTCTGCCCTGGTCCCTCGCCCTGACGCTGCTGGTTGGCTGCGCCACCGTGTCCGGCCCGCATGTCCATCGCAGTGCCACCACGCCGCCGCCGCAGGCCGGTGCCGCCGCCGCCGATCCGCAGGTGGTCGAAGGTGATGCCGCCGCCGGTACGCCGCAGGCGGTGATCCGCCGTGGCAGCGGCACGATGATCAACCGCGAGGCGGCGCGTGCGCCGTCACCGGCCCTGCACTCGGCCAGCGGCGGCAGCGCCACCTTCAACTTCGAAGGCGAGTCGGTGCACGCCGTGGTCAAGGCGATCCTCGGCGACATGCTCGGGCAGAACTACGTCATCGCCCCGGGCGTGCAGGGCACGGTCACCCTGGCCACGCCCAAGCCGGTGTCGCCGGCACAGGCCTTGAACCTGCTGGAAATGGTGCTGGGCTGGAACAACGCCCGCATGGTCTACAGCGGTGGCCGCTACAACATCGTTGCCGCCGACCAGGCGCTGGCCGGTACCGTCGCACCCAGCACCGCACCGGCCTCCAGCGCCCGCGGCTTCGAGGTGCGGGTGGTGCCGCTGCAGTTCATTTCCGCCAGCGAGATGAAGAAAGTGCTGGAGCCGTATGCGCGGCCGAACGCCATCGTCAACGTCGACACCGGCCGCAACGTCATCACCCTCGGTGGCACCCGCGCCGAGCTGGAAAACTACCTGCGCACCGTCGAGATCTTCGACGTCGACTGGCTGTCGGGCATGTCGGTGGGTGTGTTCCCGATCCAGTCGGGCAAGGCCGAGCAGGTCGCCAGCGATCTGGAGAAGGTGTTCGGCGAAGACAGCAAGACGCCCAGCGCCGGCATGTTCCGCTTCCTGCCACTGGAAAACGCCAATGCCGTGCTGGTGATCACCCCGCAGGTGCGCTACCTGGACCAGATCCAGCAGTGGCTGGACCGCATCGACACCGCCGGTGGCAGCGCACGGCTGTTCTCCTACGAGCTGCGCTACATCAAGGCGCGTGACCTCGCCCAGCGCCTGGCCGAAGCCTTCGCCAGCAGCAACAGCCGCAACAACCGCAGCTCGCCGGCCGGGCTGGCCCCGGGCGCCATGCCGATGCAGCTGGACAGCCGTGGCGGCAACAGCAGCAACAGCGACATCGTCGATGTCGGCAGCAACAACGGTACGGGTACGTCCAACGCCAGCGGCGGCATGACCAGCACGATGAACCTGCCGCAGCGCCAGGAAGGCAACATCAGCGTCAGCCTGGACGTGGAAGGTGACACCGTCGGTGTGTCGGCGGTGGAAGAAACCAATGCACTGCTGGTGCGCGCCACGCCGCAGGCCTGGCGCTCGATCCGCGAAGTGATCGAGAAGCTGGACGTGATGCCGCTGCAGGTGCACATCGAAGCCCAGGTGGCTGAGGTCGATTTGAATGGCGACCTGAAGTACGGCGTCAACTGGTTCTTCGAAAATGCCGTGCAGGGCCAGGATTTCACCGGTTCCACCGGCGGCGCCACCCTGCCCAGCGCGCTGGGCCGCAACATCTGGGGCAGCTTCGCCGGCGCCATCACCGGCAGCGAGACCGGTTGGACGTTCCTCGGCAAGAATGCTGCCGCCGTGGTCAGCGCACTGGACCAGGTGACCAACCTGCGCCTGTTGCAGACCCCGTCCATCTTCGTGCGCAACAACGCCGAGGCGCAGCTCAACGTCGGCACCAGGATTCCGATCAACACGGTGTCGGTCAACACCGGTATCAGTGACAACACCTACAGCTCGGTGCAGTATCTGGAGACGGGTGTGATCCTCAAGGTGCGCCCGCGCATCACCCGCGATGGCGTGGTGTTCCTCGACATCGTGCAGGAAGTGAGCGCGGCAGGCGCCATTCCGGCGGGTTGCGACCCAACCAAGACCACCTGCAACCCGCCGATCAACACCCGCAAAGTGTCCACCGAGGCAGCGCTGCAGAGCGGGGACACGATCATGCTCGCCGGCCTGATCACCAACTCCGACGAAGACACGTCCAGGGGCGTGCCGGGGCTGAGCCGGCTGCCGATCGTTGGCGGCCTGTTCGGCAACAAGGCCCGCTTGAACAAGCGTTCGGAAGTGATCGTGCTGCTGACCCCGACGATCGTGCGCAACGGGCAGGAAGCGCGGACGCTGACCGACGAATACAGCAATCGCTTCCGCGCGATGGAGCCGTTCCCCACCCGCGAGCGCAAGAAGTAAGGGTTTTCTTCAGCAGGGCTTGCAGCCCTGCACCTGCAGAAGCAAAAGCAACAGCGGGCCTTCCGTGGGATGGCGGGGCGGTGTGGGTGGTCAGGACACGCCTCTGACAGTTGGCCGGCGGCTGTTGGTGGGTGCCGACCGTTGGTCGGCACATCTGTCGGATATCGAATGAATTCATCCACGCATGGCGTGGATCTACTGGTACCGGCGGCTGTTGGTAGGTGTCGACCTGGGTCGACACGATTTTTCTGTCAAATATCGAATGAATTCATCCGTGCCGACCAACGGTCGGCACCCACCCACAGCAGCAGGTTCCAACAGCCGCAGGAAACTGTCGAAGGCGGGGTGGGTCCGGTTGAGGGGGTGTGAGCGGCATGGATGCCGCGACCAAGCCCCCATGGGTGAGGGCGCTTTGCTTGCGAAGCACTGCTTCGCAAGCGCCCGAACGCACAGCCGCCAGCGGCTGGGCCGGCCTGGGGGTTTACGGCGTCCCCCTCAACCGGACCCACTCCGCCATCCCACGGAATGCCAGCTTTTGATCTTGAGGTTGCCGGCCAGCGGCCGGCACTACCGCAGGTGCAGGGCGCAGCCCTGCCGGTGCTACGCTACCGCCACCGACAACCACGGAGGCGGGATGGGGGCGATCGTGTTGTTGCCGCTGGGCGTGGACGATGCCGCGCTCGACCGCTGCCTGGCCGCGCTCGATGCCGGCACCGCAGCGGGTACCGCCGTGTGGCTGGCCGACGACGCCCAGGCCGGGCCGCGCGCCCAGGCCGTGGTCGAGCATTGGCTGGCACAGACGCCGCTGCAGGCCGAGTACACCCGCCGCGCGCGCCCGCTCGGCGAAGTCGCCCACCTCGATGAAATGCTGCGCGCCTGCGAGGGGCTGGACGTGGCCGTGCTGGCCCCGGACAGCGTGCCCGCGCCGGGCTGGCTGCAGCAGCTGCAGGCCGCCTTCGCCCGCGATGCCGCCATCGCCACCGCCACGCCCTGGTGCAACGCGGGTGAAACCGCCGCGTGGCCGCGGCTGGGCGAGATCAATCCGGAACCGGCCGATCCCGCGCTGCTGGCGCACACCTGTGCATCCCTGCCCAACCTGCACCCGGAACTGCCCTCGGCGGTGACCCATGCGGTGCTGGTGCGTGGCAACGCGCGCCGCCGTGCCGGTGGCCTCGACACCGACAGCTACCTTGGCTGGAACGCCGCGCTGGTCGACCTCAGCCTGCGCATGGCCGGGCTGGGCTGGCGCAACGTGCTGTGCGAGAACGCCTTTGTCAGCCGTGCCGGCGAGGCCGCGAGCCGCGAGGGCGACCTGGAGGCCCTGGCCGCGCGATGGCCGGGCTGGATGCCGCGGCTGGCCGACTTCCTCATGCACGATCCGCTGCATGCGCTGCGCGATGACCTGCAGCAACGGTTGCGGCAGGCGATAATGCCGCGTGACCAGGGTGACCTGTTCGCCATGCCCACGCCGCCGGAGTCGCCTGCTTGAACCCTGCCATTGCCGCCATCGTCGTCACCTACCAGAGCGGCAGCACCATCGATGCCTGCCTGTCGCGGCTGCGCCAGGCGCAGGACGTGGCACAGATCCGGGTGGTGGACAACGGTTCGCAGGATGACACGCTGGAAATCGTGCAGCGCCACGCCAGCCACGATCCGCGGGTACGCTTCATCGGCAACCCGGACAACCCCGGCTTTGCCGCCGCCAACAACCAGGGCGTCGCCGATTCCAGCAGCCCGTGGCTGGCCTTCATCAATCCCGACCTGCTGGTGGAGGAAGACACCCTGGCGGCGCTGCGCGAGCGCGCGCTGGCACTGGGGGATTGCCTGCTGGGCGTGGAGCAGGTGGACGAGCACGGCTTCGCCGACGACGCCGTGCGCCGGCGCGATCCCGACTTCCTGGCCATGCTGCGTTCGCCTGGCCGCGGCGGGCGGCTGGCGATTCCACGTGACCCGGCGCAGGCGCTGCAGCGGGTGCCGGCACTGTCCGGCGCGCTGCTGCTGATGTCGCGTGCGCTGTTCGACCGCATTGGTGGCTGGGACGCGGGCTACCGCCTGCACGCCGAGGATCTCGACCTGTGTCGCCGCGTACGCGATGCCGGTGGCGTGGTCGCCATCGCCAACGATCTGCGGGTGACCCACGTGCGTGGGGTGTCCAGCCGCTCGCGGCCGTTCTTCGTTGAATGGCACAAGCACCGTGGGCTGTGGCGCTACTTCAGCAAGTTCGAGGCGAAGCAGCGCTCGGCGCCGGTGCGGGTGCTGGTGTGGGGGGCAATCTGGGCCCATGCGCTGATGCTGGTGCCGAGGCTGCTGCGCAAGGCGCTCTGATCCCTGTAGCGCCGAGCCCACGCTCGGCCGCTTTCCGTTCCGGGTCCATGACGTCTGACGCAGGAGCAGCCGAGCATCGGCTCGGCTCTACACAGCGGCGCCGCGAATCCGCGATTCACCCGAACGGGCGCATAATTGGCCCATGGCCATCATCCAGTCCCTGCTCGACACCGACCTGTACAAGTTCACCATGATGCAGGCGGTGCTGCACCAGCACCCCGGCGCCCTGGTCCAGTACCGGTTCAAGTGCCGCACTCCCGGTATCGACCTGGCGAGCTACATCGACCAGATCAACGAAGAAATCGACCACCTGTGCAGCCTGCGCTTCACCAGCGAAGAGCTGGACTACATGCGTGGCCTGCGCTTCGTGAAGCCCGACTTCGCCGATTTCCTCGGCCTGTTCCACCTCGATCGCAAGTACATCCAGCTGCAGCCGTCCAAGACCGTGCCCGGCGAGATCGACCTGGACATCACCGGCCCCTGGCTGCACACGATCCTGTTCGAAGTGCCGCTGCTGGCGATCATCAACGAGGTCTGGTTCCGCAACACCACCACGGCGGATTTCGCCGAGGGCGAACGCCGCCTGCAGGCCAAGGCGGCGCTGCTGCGCGATACCCCCGGCTTCGAACAGTGCCGCATCGCCGATTACGGCAGTCGCCGCCGCTACTCGCGCGACTGGCATGCGCGCCTGCTGCCGCTGCTGCGCGACGCGCTCGGCCCGCAGCTGGTTGGCACCAGCAACGTGCACTTCGCCCGCCTGTACGGCATGACCCCGCACGGCACCATGGCCCACGAATACCTGCAGGCCTTCCAGGCCCTGGGCCCGCGCCTGCGGGATTCGCAGGTGGCGGCGCTGGAATCGTGGGCGCGCGAGTACCGCGGCGACCTCGGCATCGCGCTGTCCGACGTGGTCGGCCTGGATGCGTTCCTGCGCGATTTCGATATGTACTTCTGCAAGCTGTTCGACGGCGTGCGCCACGATTCGGGCGACCCGTTCGACTGGGGCGACCGCATGCTCGCCCACTTCCAGCAGCGCCGCGTCGATCCGCGCAGCAAGGTGCTGGTCTTCAGCGATGGCCTGGACATCACCAAGGTGATGCGCCTGTACGACTACTTCCGCGGCCGCTGCCAGGTGGCGTTCGGCGTGGGCACGCACCTGACCAACGACCTGGGCCCGACCCCGCTCAACATCGTCATCAAGATGGTCCGCTGCAATGGCCAGCCGGTGGCCAAGTTGAGCGATTCGCCCGGCAAGAGCATGTGCGATGACCCCGGCTACCTCAGCTACCTGCGCCAGGTGTTCGAACTGCCGCCGGAAGTGCCCCAGGGCTGATTGCCCGGGGCCGGTTGCGCTGGGCGGCGACGCTCAGGGGTAGTCGACGCGCACCAGGTAAGCCCCCTGCAGCGGCTGCTGCTTCGGGGCTTCCAGGCGGTAGCTTTCCGAAAACACCAGATCGCCCGCGCGCAGGCTGCGGGCAGCCACGGCCAGCTGCTGGCCCTGGCGCTTGCCGTCGCGCAGCACCGCGCCCTGGCCCTCATCCATCGCCACCAATGCCACCGTCGCGCCCTTGGCCGACAGCGGGCAGCCTTCCAGGCGCAGCTGCTGCTGGTCCACGCGCGCCGAGCACCCCGGATCAACGATGCGACCGCTGAAGCGGATCGTGCCGCTGTCGGCATGTGCCAGCGAACTGACGCCCATCAGGGCCACGCAGAGCAGGATCGAGGTCTTCATGACGTTCTCTGGTTCGGTATGTGTCTGTTAACGACAGCCCGGAACAGTCTTTAAGGGTCAGAGTTTCGATCTGGAAGGCGCGTCACTGAGCAATAGTGATGCGCGTCAAATATTGCGTTTTTGCCTTGAAAACAGCTTCCTCCTCGCCCTGTGACACGCGCGTAAACCCCCGCTGCGCAGGAGTGTGACGTGCGTTCGATACGCGCCAGCGGCATGGCGGGTAGCACGCCAAATATTTGGCGTCAATGTGCGATGCGACACGTTAATTGCGTGAACTGCATCACATTTGTGATCTATACTGTCGGCTCGGACCCCAAGGATGGCGTCATCGCGGGTCCGGCCACAGGTGAGACGCAAGGATGGGTCTGATGCCCGGCAGTGCTCCTTGCTTCCTCCTCTACGTCCACATTCCTCAGTAGGGTTAGAAAGCAAATGCGCAAGATCAATCTGTTCGCCGTCCTCCTGCTTGCTGCCGCACCGCTGGCCGCCAACGCCGCCGATGGCACGATCACCTTCAAGGGCAAGGTCACCGACGTCACCTGCCAGATCACCACCCCGGCCGGCAAGGACTTCACCGTCAACCTGCCGACCGTGTCGAAGGCTTCGCTGGCCACCGTCGGTGCCACCAACGGCCGCACCCAGTTCGCCATCAACCTGAGCAAGTGCGGCACCAACAGCAACGTCGCCACCTACTTCGAGCCGGGTTCCACCGTTGATTTCGCGACCGGCCGCCTGCTGAACCAGACCCCGACCTCCGCCAATGGCGCAGGCAACGTGCAGGTCCAGCTGCTGGGCAGCAACTTCGACGTGCTGCCGATCAAGGCCGCCAGCTCCGGCCTGGCCCAGACCAACTCGCAGTGGGTGAACACCGGCACCGCCGGCACCGCCGACCTGAACTACTACGCTGAGTACTACGCAACCGGCGCAGCGTCGGCTGGCGAAGTCAGCACCAGCGTCAAGTACACGATCATCTACAACTGATCGTTGCCGCCTGGTCCCTGTCCGGTGCCAGCACCGGGCAGGGGCATTGCCTTCACCCACGGGTAGTTCCTCCGATGAAAGCCTTTCTTTCCCGGACGCTGCTGACGGCCGCGTTCTCACTCGCCCTGTGCCAGACGGCGCTGGCTGGCGTGGTCATCAACGGTACGCGGGTGATCTACCCCGGCCAGGCGCGCGAAGTCACCGTACAGGTGGACAACGTGGGCGATTCGCCGTCCCTGGTCCAGGCCTGGATCGACAGTGGCGATGCCAACCAGACCGCCGACAGCAGCGATGCGCCGTTCGTGCTGACGCCGCCGATCAGCCGCGTCGAACCGGGCCGCAGCCAGGCGCTGCGCGTGATGTTCACCGGTGCCAAGCTGCCGACCGACCGCGAAACGGTGTTCTGGTTCAACGTGCTGGACGTGCCGCCTTCGCCGGCCCGCACGGGCGATGCCGACCAGAACATGCTGCAGGTGGCATTCCGCTCGCGGCTCAAGCTCTTCTACCGCCCGCAGGGCCTTCCCGGTACCGCCAACGAAGCGCCCGCGCTGCTGCGCTGGAGCCGCTCGGGCGACCGCCTGCGCGTGGAAAACCCGAGTGCGTACCACGTCACCCTGGCCGAAGTGCATGCGTTGGCAGGCACCCGCGACGAGGTGGTCGAGGACAAGGGAAAAATGGCCGCGCCCGGCCAGAGCATCGAATTCACCGTGCCTGCAGCGACCACGCAGGTGCGCTTTGTCACCATCAATGATTTTGGCGGGCGCGTAGAGCGCACCGTCGATCTCGCCCGCGGGAACTGATCGAACGGCTGCATGCAGGCAGCGCGCCCCGTCATGGCTGCACCACGGCCGTCGTCAAGGAATGTCAGTGTGATTGGAAACAGATTGACATTGTCGATCCGGCAGGCCGTATGCCTGCTGGCCGCTGGGGCCGCAAGCCCTGGATGGGCTGTGGCCGCGCCTGCAAACCTGGGCGAGCAGGCATTGATGGCGCAGAGCACCGCAGCGACCGCCGCGCCTCCGGAGCAGGCCCAGTTCAATTCCAGTTTCCTGTCCGGCAAGGCCGGCCAGGTCGATCTTGCCGCCTTCGCCAACGGCAATCCGATGGTCGCGGGCAGCTACCGCGTGGATGTGTACGTCAACGGTGCCTGGCAGGGGCGTCATGATGTCGAGTTCAAGGCCGATGCCCAGGGCAAGGTCGACGCCTGCCTGGGCCTGCCCATGCTGGAGGAATTCGGCGTGGACAGCGAGGCCGTCCTGGCCCAGCAGGACCCTTCCGTGCCCACGGCCGCCGATGCCTGCGTGCCGGTGCAGCAGCGCATGGCCAATGCCTTCGGCACGTTCGACAGTGGCAGCCTGCGCTACGACCTGAGCATCCCGCAGGTGTTCCTGCGCCGACACGCGCGCGGCTACGTCAACCCTGCGCTGTGGGACCGCGGCATCAACGCCGGCTTCCTCGGCTACACCTTCAATGCCGTCGACAGCCAGACGCGTACCGAAGGCGGTGGCCGCAACCGCACCGCCTATCTGGGCCTGAACTCCGGCATCAACCTGGGCGGCTGGCAGCTGCGGCATGATTCCAACCTGACCTGGAGCGACGGCAACGGGCGCCATTGGCAGAGCATCGCCACCTATGCCCAGCGTGGCATCGCGCAGGTGCGCGGCATGCTGACCGTCGGCGAAGCGTTCACCAGTGGCGAACTCTTTGACTCCATCGCCTACCGTGGTGCCAGCCTGGCCACCGATGACCGCATGCTGCCCGACTCGCTGCGTGGCTACGCGCCGGTCGTGCGCGGCATTGCTGAAACCAACGCGCGGGTGGAAGTGCGGCAGAGCCAGCAGCTGATCTATTCCACCACCGTGTCGCCCGGCAGCTTCGTCATCGACGATCTGTACCCCACCGGCTACGGCGGTGACCTGGAAGTGTCGGTCATCGAAGCCGATGGCCGCCGCCGCACCTTCAGCGTGCCGTTCGGCTCGGTGCCGCAGATGCTGCGCGCGGGTGTCTCGCGCTATGCAGTCACCGCTGGCCAGGTGCGCAACGACCTGCTGCGCGATGATCCGTGGCTGCTGCAGGGCACCTGGCAGCGTGGCATCGACAACCGGGTGACGGTCTACGGTGGCAGTGCGTTGAGCACCGGCTACGTTTCGCTGCTCTACGGTGCGGGCGTGTCGACCCCGGTGGGTGCGTTCGCCGCCGATGTCACCCATGCGCGGACACGCCTGGATACGCTGGGCGAGCGCTCCGGCGCCAGCGTGCGCCTGAGCTACAGCAACCTGATCGGCGAGACCAACACCAACCTGACCCTGGCCGCGTACCGCTATTCCACCGGGGGGTTCTACAGCCTCCAGGACGCACTGATGGTGCGCGACGACATCAGCCGCGGCAACGACCCCAGCGTGCGTGGCCGCCAGCGCAGCCAGTTCCAGGTGACCCTCAACCAGCCGCTTGGCCTGCGCGGTGGTTCGCTGTACGTCACCGGTGCGCTGCGCGACTTCTATGACCGCCCCGGCACCAGCAAGCAGTACCAGGTGGGCTACAACAACGCCTGGCGCTCGTTGAACTTCGGCGTGTCCGCCATCCGTACCGAAGAAGGACTCGCCGGCACTGCCGACACCCAGTATCTGCTGTCGATGAGCGTGCCGCTGGGGCAGGGCCGCCGCCAGCCGATGTCGTTCAGCGCCGACGTGGGCGTGCGTGATCGTTCGGGCTATGACTCCAGCCGCATCGGCATCACCGGCTCTGCCGGCAGTGACAACGAACTCAGCTACGGCGTCGCGCTGTCCGACAGCCGCGAGGGTGGCACCACCGGTATCGCCAACGCCGAGTACCGCAGCCGCTATGCAGCGACGAGCGCGTCCTACGGGTACTCCAGCGCATTCCGCCAGTTGGCGGTCGGCGCGACGGGCAGCCTGGTGGTGCATGGCGGTGGCGTAACGCTTTCGCCGCAGCGCGGTGACACGCTGGTGCTGGTGCAGGCCGCCGGCGCCCGTGACGCCCGCGTGGCCAATGCGCCGGGCTTGCGCATCGATGGTCGTGGCTATGCCGTGGTGCCCTATGTTTCGCCGTACCGCCTCAACACGATCACCCTCGACCCGCAGGGCATGTCGCTGGACGTCGAGCTGGAAGGCAGCAGCCAGTCGATCGCCCCGTACGCCGGTGCGATCAGCCTGCTGCGCTTCGAAACCCGGCAGGGTCGCGCGCTGTTGATCCAGGCGCATGGCGCCGATGGCAGCACGCTGCCCTTCGGCGCGCAGGTGAAGGATGCACAGGGCCAGCCGGTGGGCATGGTCGGGCAGGGTGGCCGCGTGTACGTGCGTACCGCCGATGACAGCGGCCAGCTGCAGGTTGAGTGGGGCGACGACGCGGATGCCCGCTGCACGATCGATTACACGGCGCCCGCCAGCGCCGACGCCGGCCCGGCCGGACTGACTACCGTGGAGGCCCTATGCCGTTGATGTCGTTCCGCCGTGGCACCCTGGTGATGGCGCTGCTGGCTGCGGGCACGGGCCTGTCGGGGCAGGCGCTGGCCGCGTGTTCAATCGATACGCGAGGCTTCATTGCCCAGGACGTGGAAATGGACATGGGGCAGGTGGTCATCCTGCCAACCACGCCCGTGGGCGGTGTGATCAAGCAGTTGAGCGTGCCGATCATCGCAAGGAACAGCGTGGCCAGCTGTGACTGGTGGGCGGGTGGACGCTCGGTAGGCGTCTACTTCAACGCCGCGCAGCAGCGGCTGTCCCCCGGGTACTCCAATGTCTACCAGACCGGCGTGGAGGGTGTAGGCATCCGCCTGTACCGCGACTCGGGCGCCATCCAGACCTATTACCCGCATCAGATCTCCTACTCTGCAGGATCGACCATCTCGCTGGTCGCGGGCCAGTTCAAGATCGAGCTGATCAAGACTGCCGCGGTGACGGGGTCGGGGATCATCGCGCCCAATGGGCGCTTCACCAATTACTACTTCGACGGTGATGGCGCTGGCCGCCCTGTGCTGACGTCGTCCTTCAAGGGGTCGGGCACCACCGTTGTCAGCCCCACCTGCGAAGTGGATGCGGGCAGCCGCAACATCGTGGTCGATTTCGGCAGCGTGCCCAACGACAGCTTCACCGGCGTGGGCTCGCGTGCCGTGGATCGCGATTTCAACATCAACCTGCGCTGCCAGGGCAGCAACGTGGCGCAGTACCAGAGCACCATCGGCATCCAGCTCGATGCCACGTCGGCCAGCGGCAACCAGCCCGGGACGCTGGCCCTTACCAGTGGCAGCAACAGCGCCACGCGCATCGGCATCCAGATCGTGCGCCGCAATGGCAGCAACGAGCAGACGATCCGCTTCGGCGACAGCCTGATGCTGGGTGATACGGTGACCGGCAGCTCGACGATGTCGCTGCCGCTGCGCGCGCGCTACATCCAGACCCAGGCCGGCACGGTGGGGCCGGGCGAAGCCAACGGCACTGCCACGTTCACGATTACCTACAATTGATCTGCCGCCGGGCCATGCCCGGCGAGCGCGCAGCGCGGTCGCCTTACTCCAACGCGTAACGCAGCACGAACAGCGTCGCCACCAGCCACACCGCCGGATGCACTTCGCGCCAGCGGCCGGTACCGGCCTTCAATGCGGCATAGGCGATGAAGCCGAACGCCAGGCCGTTGGCGATGGAATAGGTGAACGGCATCGCCAGCGCACACAGCGCGGCCGGCACCGATTCGGTCAGGTCGCTCCAGTCCACTTCCACCAGTTCGCGCAGCATCAGGCCGGCCACGAACAGCAGGGCAGGCGAGGTGGCATAGGCGGGCACCATCGCCGCCAGCGGCGAGAACAGCAGTGCGGCCAGGAACAGCGCCGACACCACCAGTGCGGTCAGCCCGGTGCGGCCACCGACCTGCACGCCCGACGCGCTTTCGGCGAAGGCGGTGGTGCTGCTGGTGCCCAGCAGCGAACCGGCCACGATGGCGGTGCTGTCCGCCAGCAGCGCACGGCCGAAGCGCTTCTGCGCGCCCGGCAGCTTCAGCAGGCCGGCGCGACCCACCACGCCGTACAGCGTGCCGGTGGCATCGAACACTTCCACCAGCACGAACACCAGCACCACCTGCAGCAGCACCGCGATCGGCGCGCCGCCGTCGTGGTGCAGCAGGCCCGGCAGGTCCAGCTGCAGGAAGGTCGGTGCCAGGCTCGGCGGCAGCGAGACCAGGCCGTGGTACTGCACGTCGCCCAGTGCCCAGCCGGCGCCGGTGACGGCGAGGATGCCGATCAGGATCGCACCGCGCACGCGGCGCGCTTCCAGCACGGCAATCAGCAGGAAGCCGCCCAGCGCCAGCAGCGGCGGTGCGGTATTCAGCGGGCCCAGGGCCACCAGGGTGTCTTCGTTGCCGACGATCACCCCGGATTTCTGCAGCGCGATGATCGCCAGGAACAGGCCGATGCCGGCCACGATGGCCGAGCGCAGCGATGAAGGGATGCCGGCCACCAGCCACGCGCGCACGCCGGTCAGCGACAGCACCAGGAACACCAGCCCGGAAATGAACACCGCGCCCAGTGCCTGCTGCCACGGCAGGCCCGCAGCACCCACCACGGTGAAGGCGAAGAAGGCGTTCAGGCCCATGCCCGGGGCCATGCCCACCGGGAAGTTGGCCGCCAGTGCCATCACCGCCGAGCCCAGTGCCGCGGCCAGGCAGGTGGCCACGAACACCGCGCCGGCATCCATGCCCGTAGTGCCCAGGATTTCCGGGTTGACGAAGACGATGTAGGACATCGTCAGGAAGGTGGTGACACCGGCCAGCAGCTCGGTACGCACGGTGGTGCCGTGCTGCTGCAGCTGGAACAGGCGCTCGAACAGGGACATGGGGGTTCTCACAACAATAAGGAGTCACCACCAACGGTGGTGACCTACCCAAATGCAGAACGTGGGTACCGACCGTTGGTCGGTACGCTTCAAAGCTAAAGCGTCACCACCAACGGTGGTGACCTACCAGAATGCAGAACGGCCGCGCAGAGCGCGGCCGTTCTTTCTTATTTCAGCGCCTTGAAGCGCAGGCGCTTCGGCGCAGCGTCGTCGCCCATGCGGCGGCGCTTGTCTTCTTCGTACTCGCGGTAGTTGCCCTGGAAGAACTCCACGTGCGAATCGCCTTCGAACGCCAGGATGTGGGTCGCGATGCGATCCAGGAACCAGCGGTCATGCGAAATGACGAAGGTGTTGCCCGGGAACTCCAGCAGCGCATCTTCCAGCGCACGCAGGGTTTCGATGTCCAGGTCGTTGGACGGTTCATCGAGCAGCAGCACGTTGCCACCCTGCAGCAGGGTCTTGGCCATGTGCAGGCGGCCACGCTCACCACCGGACAGCGAACCGACCATCTTCTGCTGGTCCTGGCCCTTGAAGTTGAAGCGGCCGATGTAGGCGCGCGACTGGATCTCGATGCCGTTGATGTTGAGGATGTCCAGGCCGCCAGCGATTTCCTGGAAGACGTTGTGGTTGCCTTCCAGCGCGTCGCGGCTCTGGTCCACGTAGGACAGCTTCACGGTCGGGCCGACCACGATCTCGCCGGTGTCCGGCTTTTCCTGGCCGGTGATCATCTTGAACAGGGTCGACTTACCGGCACCGTTCGGGCCGATGATGCCGACGATGGCGCCGGCCGGCACCAGGAAGCTCAGGTTGTCGAACAGCAGGCGGTCGCCGAACTTCTTGGAGACGTTCTTGAACTCCATCACCGCGTTGCCCAGGCGCTCGCCCGGCGGGATGAAGATTTCATTGGTTTCGTTGCGCTTCTGGTAATCGACCGACTGCAGCTCTTCCAGGCGGGCCAGACGGGCCTTGCCCTTGGTGCGGCCGCCCTTGGCGTTCTGGCGCGACCACTCCAGTTCCTTCTGGATCGCCTTCTGGCGGGCCTTTTCCTGGTTGTCTTCCTGCTTCAGGCGCTCATCCTTCTGGGTCAGCCAGTCGGTGTAGTTGCCCTTCCACGGAATGCCGCGGCCGCGGTCCAGTTCCAGGATCCACTCGGCGGCGTTGTCCAGGAAGTAGCGATCATGGGTGACCGCCACCACGGTGCCGGTGTAGCGCGCCAGGAACTGTTCCAGCCATTCCACCGACTCGGCGTCGAGGTGGTTGGTCGGTTCGTCGAGCAGCAGCATGTCCGGCTTCTGCAGCAGCAGGCGGCACAGCGCCACGCGGCGCTTTTCACCACCGGACAGCTTGCCGACCACGGCATCCCACGGCGGCAGGCGCAGCGCATCGGCGGCCACGTCCAGCTGGTTTTCCAGGGTGTGCGCGTCGCCAGCGGCGAGGATCGCCTCCAGGCGCTCCTGTTCCTTGGCCAGGGCGTCGAAGTCGGCGCCTTCTTCGGCATAGGCCGTGTAGACCGCGTCCAGCGCGGCCTGGGCCTGCAGCACTTCGCCCACGCCTTCCTCGACCGCTTCACGCACGGTCTTGGTCGGGTCCAGCTCCGGTTCCTGCGCCAGGTAGCCGACCTTGATGCCGGCCTGCGGGCGGGCTTCGCCCTCGAAATCGGTGTCCACGCCGGCCATGATCTTCAGCACGGTGGACTTGCCGGCGCCGTTCAGGCCCAGCAGGCCGATCTTCGCGCCCGGGAAGAAGGACAGCGAGATGTCCTTGATGATCTGCCGCTTGGGCGGGACCACCTTGGACACGCGGTTCATGGTGTAGATGTATTGCGAGGACATGAGGTCTCCGTAGGGGCGCGGCCCTGCACCCGTCCGTCAGCGGGAAGATCCCGGACGACAGCGGGCACAGACTGAATGGAATACCCCCAATTATAGCCGGAACCGGTTCCCGGCCGCGCCTGTCGGCGCCCCGCGGGGCTGGCCGAAGGCTGAATACAGAGTGCAATACGTCAACGGGAAGCGTTTCCAGCCGGAAACGGTTCAGATCGCCTGCGCAATATGGACATCACCACCCACCCAGCAGAGGTCTGTCATGCGCATCAACTTCATCGTGGCCGGGGCCATGGCCTCTGTACTGGCCCTGGGCGCCGTCACCCCGGCATTCGCCGACAACGACCACCGTGACCGCCGCGAATGGCGGGAAGACCGCCGCGACGATCGCCGCGAGTACCGCCACGATGTGCGCGAGGCGCGCCGCGACTACGAACGCGACCGCCGCGATGCACGCCGTGACTGGCGCCGCGACCATGACCGTCGCTACTACCATCCGGCGCCGCCGCCGCCGCGCGTGGTCTACCGCCCCGGCTATCGCCCGGGCCCGGGCTACGGCTGGCAGGTCGGCCACCGCTACCGTGATTACTACCGTGGCCCGATCTACGTGGTGAACGACTACCCGCGCTACCACCTGCGTCGCCCGCCGTATGGTCACCACTGGATCCGCGACGACCGCGGCAACATGCTTCTGGTGGCCATCGCCACCGGCGTCATCGCCCAGTACGTGCTCAGCCACTGAGCCGGCGGTCACATCCACGCATGGCGTGGATCTACTGACCTGCCGGGCCAGATCCATACGGGGCCGGATCTCCTCCAGGGGATCCGGCCCTGCGTCCATTCCGGCCCCGGCGGGCCGCCACGGGGCTACAATCAGGGGCTGTGCCATCCCCCCTTTTCCCTGCCTGCCGGAGTAACCGATGTTCCCGCGTGACGTCCGCATCGAAACCTACGATCCCGAACTGGCCAAGGCCATCGCCGCCGAAACCCAGCGTCAGGAAGACCACGTCGAGCTGATCGCCAGCGAGAACTACACCAGCCCGGCCGTGATGGAGGCCCAGGGCAGCCAGCTGACCAACAAGTACGCCGAAGGCTACCCGGGCAAGCGCTACTACGGTGGCTGCGAATACGTGGACATCGCCGAGCAGCTGGCGATCGACCGCCTCAAGCAGCTGTTCGGTGCGGACTACGCCAACGTGCAGCCGCACAGCGGTTCGCAGGCCAACCAGGCCGTGTACTTCGCCCTGCTGCAGCCGGGCGACACCATTCTCGGCATGAGCCTGGCCCACGGCGGCCACCTCACCCACGGTGCCAAGGTGAATGCTTCCGGCAAGCTGTTCAACGCCGTGCAGTACGGTGTGAACGACCAGGGCCTGATCGATTACGACGAAGTCGAGCGCCTGGCCCTGGAGCACAAGCCGAAGATGGTCGTGGCTGGTTTCTCGGCCTACTCGCAGGTCATCGACTGGGCACGCTTCCGCGCCATCGCCGACAAGGTCGGTGCCTACCTGTTCGTGGACATGGCCCACGTGGCCGGCCTGGTCGCCGCCGGCGTCTACCCGAGCCCGCTGGAACACGCCCACGTGGTCACCTCGACCACCCACAAGACCCTGCGCGGTCCGCGCGGCGGCATCATCGTCGCCAAGGGCGCCGACGAAGACCTGGTCAAGAAGCTGCAGTCGGTGGTGTTCCCGGGCATCCAGGGTGGCCCGCTGATGCACGTCATCGCCGCCAAGGCCGTGGCCTTCAAGGAAGCGCTGGAACCGGGCTTCACCGCCTACCAGCAGCAGGTGGTGAAGAACGCCCAGGCGATGGCCAACACGCTCATCGCGCGCGGCTACAAGATCGTCTCCGGCGGCACCCAGAACCACCTGATGCTGGTGGACATGATCGGCAAGGACGTGTCCGGCAAGGATGCGGAAGCCGCGCTGGGCAAGGCCCACATCACCGTCAACAAGAACTCGGTGCCGAACGACCCGCGTTCGCCGTTCGTGACCTCGGGCCTGCGCCTGGGCACCCCGGCGGTCACCACCCGTGGCTATGTCGAACAGGACTGCGTGGACCTGGCCAACTGGATCGCCGACGTGCTCGACGCCCCGGCCGATGACGCCGTCATCGCCCGCGTGCGCGACGCCGTCAGCGCGCAGTGCCGCAAGTACCCGGTCTACGGCTGACCGGGGAGCGGGGTCGGATCCCTTCCCGCAGGGAAGGGCTCTGACCCCAGCATCGAAGGAGAGCACCGCGCATGGATGAGCGTCTGCACAAGCGCCTGCACCTCGTGCAGGCCCTGCTGTTTGGCCTGCCCGGCGTGCTGCTGGGCGGCACCGTGGCCCTGGTGGGCGTGTACTCCGGCCTGATGCAGGAAACCCGCCTGCTGAGCCGGCTGCTGCTGGTGTGCTGGGGCACCGCCGGGGCGCTGGGCATTGTTGCCTGGTTGCACATCGGCGCCGGTTTCCTGCTGCAGGGCCGGCCTGGCCTGCAGGCGGTGGGCCGGGTGTGGTGGGCGTTGCTGGCGCTGGGCGCGCTGGCTGCGGTGCCCGCCGCCGTACTGGGTCTGGTGGTCGGCCTGACCGAACGCATGGAGGGCTTCGGCCTGTTGCTGTTCGGCCCGCCGCTGCTGCTGCCGGCGGCGCATCTGGCGTGGCTGCGCTGGCGGCCTGGCTGCCTTCAGGACGCCTGACGTTTCAGGCAACTGCACGGTGGCATGGAGATCGCCTGCCTACTGCGGCCAGGCCTCGCAAATGTCGTAATCGGACTTCGGGCCGCAAGCGCCGCGAACCGATTGCGTATGACCGTGATGTGCCGAGACCGTGTCCTGGCGGCGGTCTTGTCGTCCCATGGGTCGAGGCCGTGTGTGTTGCCACTCATTGATGCGCCTCGTCTGTGTAGGGTGGCCTGCCATCAGGCTGGTCCCCGGCCTGCGCTGGCGGCCAAGGAGCGCGCAGTGAAGAATGAACGCACGCACAAACGGTGGTATCTGTTGGAGTGTCTGCTGCTCGGCCTCCCGGGCTTGATTGTCAGTGGCCTTGTGATTGGCTTCGTGCTGCTGTTGGCGGTTGTCGACCCCGGTTTCGAGAGCGACAACCGGAGCCTGATAGCACTCGCTTGGTCAATGACGGGGCTGGTTGGCGTAATCGCTTGGGTTTGGCTGAGTTGGCGGTACCTGCGATGGGGGCGTTCTGCCTTGCAGGAGACACCCGCGTTCCCCTGGCTGATGCTGATGTCTGGCGTAGTGGCTGCCCTGCCGGTGTTGGCTGTCTCTATCACGCTGTTGCTGGTGGAGGCTCATGGATGGATGGGGGGCTCCGCGTTTCGATTGCCCCATTGGCAGACACTGTGCCTACCGCTGGCGGGCCCGCCGCTGCTGCTGCCGGCGGCGCATCTGGCCTGGCTGCGTCGCCGGCAACGCCTTGCCGCGTAAGGCTGAGCGCCGCGCGGATTTGCTGCAAAAGCGCTTCTCAGGTACCTTTGCGACGCTGCCATGACGATGGCATGACGTTCTTTCCCGAGCCAGGCGTTCCATGTATTGCCCCTTCTGCCAGCATGCCGATACACGGGTCATCGACTCGCGCGTCTCCGAAGACGGCGCGACGATCCGCCGTCGGCGTGAGTGCGAGGCCTGCAACGAACGCTTCAGCACCCTGGAAACGGTCGAGCTGAAGCTGCCGGCCATCGTCAAGAGTGATGGCACCCGCGAGGCCTTCGACCAGCGCAAGGTGCGCGCCGGCTTCGACCGCGCGCTGCAGAAGCGCGCCGTGCCGGAAGAGAAGATCGAAGCGGCGGTGCGCGCCGTGGTCCACCAGCTGCGCATCAGCGGCGAACGCGAAGTGCCGTCCATCAAGGTCGGCGAGTTCGTGATGAACGAACTGCGCAAGCTCGACCATGTCGGCTACGTGCGCTTCGCCTCGGTCTACCGCAGCTTCGAGGACGTGGCCGATTTCCGCGAAGAAATCGAGAAGCTCGAACGTGAGCTGCCGGCCAGCACCGAACAGCTGCAGCTGCTGGGCGATGTCATCGCCCTGACCAAGAAAAAGAAGGGCTGACGGCCTCCATCCACGCATGGCGTGGATCTACTTTGCCCCGCTTGGTTGGCGCCGTTGCCCCGGTGGGTGCCAACCGTTGGTTGGCACTGATGGCAGCGTTACCATGGCCGCATGAGCACTCCGTTCACCGTCCTTGACCACCTGCACATGGCCAACGCATTGCGTCTGGCCGAGCGTGCGGCCTACACCACCCGCCCCAATCCCATGGTCGGTTGCGTGATCGCCCATGGCGAGCGCGTGGTCGGGCAGGGCTGGCACCAGCGTGCCGGCGGCCCGCACGCCGAGGTCTTCGCT
This sequence comes from Stenotrophomonas sp. PFBMAA-4, assembly GCF_030053215.1. Lineage (NCBI taxonomy): Bacteria > Pseudomonadati > Pseudomonadota > Gammaproteobacteria > Lysobacterales > Lysobacteraceae > Stenotrophomonas > Stenotrophomonas sp. PFBMAA-4. Next base: position 60,015 of record NZ_JASGBW010000008.1, read on the forward strand.
CTGCGCGAAGCCGGCAGCGAAGCACGGGGTGCCACCGCCTACGTCACCCTTGAACCGTGCGCGCACTACGGGCGCACGCCGCCGTGTGCGCTGGCATTGATCGACGCGGGTGTATCGCGCGTGGTTGCGGCGCTGCGCGATCCGTTCCCGAAGGTCGATGGCGGTGGCTTCAACCTGCTGCGCGAAGCGGGCATCGAGGTGGCCGAAGGCCTGATGGCCGCGCAGGCGCGTGAACTCAACAAGGGCTTCCTGTCCCGCGTGGAGCGCAACCGCCCGTGGCTGCGGGTGAAGCTGGCCGCCAGCCTGGACGGTCGCACGGCGATGGCCGATGGCAGCTCGAAGTGGATCACCGGCGCCGCCGCACGCGAAGACGTGCAGCACTGGCGCGCGCGTGCCGGCGCGATCCTGACCGGCGCCGATACGGTGCTGGCCGACGATCCGATGCTGACCGTGCGCCTGGCCGATACCGAGGTGATGCCACCGCTGCGCGTGGTGCTCGATTCGCGCCTGCGTTCGCTGGAATGCAGCCGCGTGCGCGAGGGTGGGGCGCCGACGTTGTACGTGCACGATGCCGCGGTGAGCGCACCAGATGCGGCCGACGCTGAATTTGCCAGCGTGCCGAGCGTGGATGGCCGCCTGGATCTGGGGGCGGTGCTGGCGCTGCTGGCCGAGCGTGGCATCAACGAAGTGCATACCGAAGCCGGTGCCACCCTGGCCGGTGCGCTGCTGCGCGGCGGCTGGGTCGATGAGCTGTTGCTGTACCAGGGACCGACGCTGCTGGGTGATACCGGCCGCCCGCTGCTGGCCGGCTTGGGCATCGAGGCGATGGACCAGCAGCGACGCCTGCGCGTGGTCGACCAGCGCCAGGTGGGCGACGACCTGCGGCTGCTGCTGCGCGCTTGATGCGGTGAAAGCCATCCACGCATGGCGTGGATCTACATTGCGCTTGATGCGGTGAAAGCCATCCACGCATGGCGTGGATCTACATTGCGCGTGATGCGGTGACATCCATCCACGCCTGGCGTGGATGGATGCGCCTGCGCCGTTACCGCATTACGCGCACTCGTCGGTCCACATCATCTGTGCGATCGGGCGCAGGGCCTTGCACTCCTGCGTCATTTCATCGGCCGATTGCACCTGGGCCTTGGCCTTCAGTTCTTCGGCCATCGCGTCCACGCCACTGATCTGGTCCGGGGCGATCTTCGCCACGCAGCTGCGGTGCTGCTGCAGCAGCAGGTCGCAGCTGGGCACGCCGGTCACCTTCGGTGCGCTGGCGGCTTGGGCATCTTCGCTCCACTGCTCGAACGGCGCGAGCGCTTCCAGCACCGGGCTGATCAGCTGATCGAAGCTGCCAGTGAACCAGTACGCCTGCTCTGCGCCGGAGTACATCTTTTGGCTGCCCTTCACCGTGCGCCGCGCGCCGCTCTTCAGTGCCTGCGTGTAGGCATCGATGAAGCGGCGGCGTGCGGCGGGGTCGTCACTGGTGATGCTGGCGATGAACAGCGGGCGCACGCTGTCCAGGTCCACCACCTTGCAGCTGAAATCGACCGTGGCGATCTTCTGCCCGTCCACGTGCTCGTTGTCTTCGATGGTGCTGCCGGTGGCGCGGCAGGCCGATGCCTTCAGCACCTTGGCGAACATCTCTTCGGTCGCCGCTGCATCGGGCGTGACGCCGATGCTGGCCTGCACCGCCATCAACGGTTCGGCCAGGGCCTTGGCCACCGCGCCCGGTGGGAGCGTCAACGCGTCCTCGCTGTCGGGGTCGCTGCGCAGGGCATCGTTGAGCGTGCGCGCGGCAGCGGCATCGTCTTCAATCAGCACGCGTGCGTACTGGTCCAGCGATTGTTCGGGCGTCAGCGCCGGCGCGGCGGTGGTCAACACAGGGGCGCACAGCAGGGCGCTGGCGAGCAGGGTGCGCAGGGGAGTCTTCATGACGGTGTTCCGTTTCCAGTGGGGTAGTGCAGAGGCGCAAAAGACTAGCGCATCGGCACGCAGATGCGATGGCACGCGCGTGCACGCCGTGCCACCACGCGGCTACTTTTCCAGCAATGTATCGGCCAGCGTTTCCGGAAAGATCGAGAACAGCACCGGGGCAAGGGATCGGATCGTGTCGCCGTCGGGGAAGTAGCCCGTCCCGGCACTTCCTTCCAGCAGCGCGGTGCCGGTGATCGTCTGCTTCTCTGCCATGCGCAGCTCCGAGGCGATCAGATACGCAGCAAACACCTCGTCGTCCTGCAGTTTCTGCTGGATGGCCGGGTCGGCCAGCAGGCCGCTTTCTGTGTTCCACACCGGTACCTGACAGGTGTACGGGACCTGCGCCTGCCCGCCCGGTACAGCTCCGGCAATGGCCTGCCCGGGCACGGCCCGGCAGCGGCTGCTGGCGTACGTCCGGGTGATCTGGGCTATCACTGCCTCGATCACTGCGGCGGGGACTACTTCATCTTCCCCTTGGTTGAACACCTGTTCGTGCATTTCCGGCAGGAGGCGTGGCAGGCTCAGGATGGTCTCGGTTTCCCACAGGGCGTCCGCGGGCAGTGCGCGGGTCAACGCTTCAGCGGCCTGGGTATTGCTTTCCAGCAGGGCCTGCGCGTACAGGTCAAAGGCCTGCTCGGGGCTCAGCTTTTCCGAAGCGGTTGCCTGCGCGGCAAAGGGCAGGCACAGCAGCAGGGCGAGGCGGTAAGCCAGCATCATCCATCCAGAGAGGGAGAGGCCAGCAGCCTGCGGCAGCAGCCCGCAGGACGCCATGCAATTTGTCTGAAAAGACAGAACCAAAAAAAACGGGCCCCTTGCGGGGCCCGTTCGATTACACGACGAGGATCGAGCAATCAGAAGCTGGCGCGCACGCCGGCCGAGAACTGGGTGACGTCGCGGTAGCCGGAGATCTCGCCCACCAGACCCCAGGTCTTGGTGAAGTTGATCTGGCCACCGAGGGTGCCGACCCAGGTGCCTTCAAAGTTGTTGCCGCCATCCATGTAACCGGCCTTGATCCAGGCTTCGGTCATGGCCGAGGGCTTGCCACGCAGGCCCATGGTGGCGCGCACGAGGTTGGTGTGGTCCTTGTCGGTGATACGACCGAAACCGTCGAAGTCCGCCTTGATCTCAGCCTGCTGGCGTACCCATGCGATGTCGGCGGTGTAGTCCACGCGCTCGCTGAAGGGCATGTGGTAACCGATGCCCAGCTCCGGCTGGTTCAGTTCCAGCTTGGCGTGGCCGTAGTCATAGTTGTACGACTTGCTGGCGTAGTTCCAGGCGCCGAACACATGTACCTGCTCGGCCAGGGCGAACGAGCCACGCACGTAGCCACCGTCCAGCTTGGGGTCATCCAGCAGGTCATCGTCGGTCTGGAACTGGGTCCAGCCACCTTCCACATAGGTGTAGCTGAGGCCGTCGGCCGAGGCCGTGAACGGGGCGGCGGCCAGCAGTGCGGCCACGATCAGGATCTTGCGCATGGGTTTCCTGTGAATTGCAGTCCATTGGCGGGCCACCCTGTTGGCGGTCCGTGGCGACCTCATGTCGTCCGAGGCTTGAGTTTAATGAAAGTTTTACGAATTGCGAGCGACGGACGTCACAGCTGGCGGTCGGTTCATCTGGGGGACGGATCCGTTCAGGGCAGGGGTCAGGGCAGGGGTCGGATCCCTTTGCAACGCAAAGGGCTCTGACCCCAAACGGGCCAGACAAGGGGTCAGAGCCCTTTCCTGCGGAAAGGGATCCGACCCCGTTCAGCCCAGGCTGGTACACTGGGCGGGCCGGTTCGCCGGTACACAAACGTCTTCAGGGCGGGGTGCGATTCCCCACCGGCGGTAGGTGCGCAAGCACGAGCCCGCGAGCGCCCCGGCCCACGGCCGGGGGTCAGCAGATCCGGTCCAATGCCGGAGCCGACGGTCATAGTCCGGATGAAAGAAGACGGTGCCACAGGGCCTTTGCGGCCCTGCGCCCGCCTGTTTGCCTTGCGGCGTTTTTCGCTCACTTTCCGCGGAGAACGTTTCTTGTTTACTGGAATCATCGAAGGCGTCGGCCGTCTGGCTGCTCGCGAATCCATCGGCGGCGATGTCCGCTTTACCTTCAATGTCGGCAGCCTGCCGTTCGACCACGTGCAGATGGGCGAGAGTATCGCCATCAACGGCGTCTGCCTCACCGTCATCGCATTCGACGCCAGCAGCTTCCAAGCCGACGCGTCCACCGAGACCCTGGGCCTGACCACGCTGGGCCAGCTGGGTGAGGGGGCGGTCATCAACCTCGAACGCGCCATGCGCCCGACCGACCGCCTCGGCGGCCACCTGGTCAGCGGCCACGTCGATGGCCTCGGCCAGGTCCTGTCCATCCACGAAGATGCACGTGCCCAGCGCTGGCGTTTCGCCGCGCCGGCCGCCCTGCGCCGCTACATCGCCAAGAAGGGCTCGATCTGCGTGGACGGCGTCAGCCTCACCGTCAACGAAGTGGACGAGGAGGGCTTTGAAGTCGCCCTCATCCCGCACACCGTGGCCAACACCGCCTTCTCCGCCACCGGCGTGGGCAGCGCGGTGAACCTGGAAATCGACCTGGTGGCGCGCTACGTGGAGCGATTGATCAGTGTGCCGACCAACGGTCAGCACCCACAGGGAGATGCAGCATGAACTTCGCCCCGATCCCCGAGATCCTCGAAGACATCCGCCAGGGCCGCATGGTCGTCATCGTCGATGACGAAGACCGCGAGAACGAAGGCGACCTGATCATGGCCGCCGAGCTGGTCAAGCCGTCGGACATCAACTTCATGGTCACCCATGGCCGTGGCCTGGTGTGCCTGCCGCTGACCCGCACCCGCGCCGCCGACCTCGGCTTGGCGCCGATGGTGCAGGCCAATACCGCGCAGTTCCAGACCAATTTCACCGTCAGCATCGAGGCGGCCGAAGGCGTGACCACGGGCATTTCCGCCCATGACCGCGCCCACACCATCCGTACCGCGGTGAAGCCGAACGCCAAGCCGGCCGACCTGCACCAGCCGGGCCATATCTTCCCGCTGATCGCCCAACCGGGTGGCGTGCTGACCCGTGCCGGCCACACCGAAGCCGGCGTGGACCTGGCCATGCTGGCCGGGCTGGAACCGGCCGGCGTGCTGGTGGAGATCCTCAACCCGGACGGCAGCATGGCGCGCCGCCCGGAACTGGAAGTGTTCGCCCGCGAGCACGGCCTGAAGATGGGCTCCATCGCCGACCTCATCGCCTACCGCCTGGCCACCGAAAAGACCGTCGAACGCGTGGACGAGCGCGAGATCGACACTGAATTCGGCCCGTTCAAGCTGGTCACCTACCGCGACCGCATCGCCCACGACCTGCATTTCGCCCTGGTGCGTGGCACCCCGGCGGCCGACACCCCGACCCTGGTGCGCGTGCAGGTGGAAAACCCGTTGGCCGACCTGCTGCACTGGCGCCGCGATGATTTCGGCGTGGCCGCCACCGATGCCCTGCGTGCGATTGCCGCCGAAGGGGCGGGCGTGATGGTGGTGCTGTCGGCCCCGCGCGACGGCGAAGCCCTGCTGGCCCGCCTGCGCCAGCAGCCGGCGCCGGTGGTGCCGGGCAAGGACAAGGACGTGGGCCAGTGGCGCCGCAACGGTGCCGGCTCGCAGATCCTGTCCGACCTGGGCCTGGGCAAGCTGCGCGTGCTGGGTACCCCCCGCCGTCAGGTGGGCCTGGCCGGCTACGGCCTGGAAGTGGTGGAGACGGTCACCCTGTAAGCCAGCTTGGCGTGCCGACCAACGGTCGGCACCCACGGTGCGTGCCGACCGTTGGTCGGCACATCCTCCCGGCCCCCCTGGTAGGTGCCGACCGTTGGTCGGCACACCATGCGGTAGAATCACCCCCTAATCGAACCCCCAAGCCGCATATGAGCCACTACGAAGGCGATCTTCGCACCCCCGAGTCGGCGCGCTTTGCCATCCTGGCCAGCCGCTGGAACGCCCGCATCACCGATACCCTGGTTGCTGGCGCCCGCCAGAGCCTGGCCGGCAACGGCATTGCCGAAGCCAACATCGACGTGATCCGCGTGCCGGGTGCCTGGGAACTGCCGCTGGTCGCCGCGCGCCTGGCCGCCGCCCATGAACACGCCGCCATCCTCACCCTGGGCTGCGTCATCCGTGGCGATACCCGCCACTACGAACACGTGGCCGACCGCTGCGCCGAAGGCCTGATGCGCGTGCAGCTGGATTTCGGCGTGCCGGTGCTGAACGGCGTGCTGGCGGTGGAACGTGCCGAGGATGCCGAGGCCCGCGCCGGTGGCAGCCATGGCAACAAGGGTGAAGAAGTCGCAATCGCTGCATTGGAAATGGTCAACCTGCTGGAGCAACTGCCATGAACAAGAACACCCAGGGCAAGCCCTCCGGTAAACCCGTCCGCCGTGATGGCATCGACCCGGTGCTGCGTTCGCGTGCCCGCCGTCGTGCCGTGCAGGCGCTGTACGCCTGGCAGATCTCCGGCGGCAACGCGCAGTCGCTGATCGCCCAGTTCGCCCACGAACAGGCCCGCGAAATCGCCGATCTGGCCTATTTCGAAGCGCTGGTGCATGGCGTGCTGGACAACCGCCGCGACATCGACGAAGCCCTCGGCCCGTACCTGGACCGTGGCATTGAAGAAGTGGATGCCATCGAACGCGCCGTGCTGCGCCTGGCCGGCTACGAGCTGCGCTTCCGCCTGGACGTGCCGTACCGCGTGGTCATCAACGAAGCCATCGAATCGGCCAAGCGCTTCGGTTCCGAGCATGGCCACACCTACGTCAACGGCGTGCTGGATCGTGCCGCCGTGGAATGGCGCAAGGTCGAATCGGGTCACTGACCCCCTGCGTCCCGCATCGTTCGTTGAACGGCGCGGGAATCTGCTTCGGTAGAGTCGACTGTCAGTCGACTGCCTTTCGATCAGCAGTCGTAGTGTCGGACGGGAGAGCAGTCGACTGACAGTCGACTCTACCCCGGCGGTTCCATCCGATCGGCACGATCTGCCCGCATTCGCGCCCGCCGCCCATCCATGCAACCCGCCGGAGCGCCCCATGTCCCTGGCCGAATTCGCCCTCATCGACCGTATCCGCGCGCGCACCAGCGAGCGCGATGACATCCTGCTCGGCATCGGCGATGACGCCGCGCTGCTGCAGCCGCGTGCCAACGAACACTTGGTCGTCACCGCCGATACGCTCAACAGCGGCGTGCATTTCCCGGCGGAAACCCCTGCCTACGACATCGGCTGGAAGACCCTGGCGGTCAACCTGTCCGATCTGGCCGCGATGGGCGCACGCCCGGCGTGGTGCACGCTGGCACTGTCCCTGCCGGACACCAGCGAAGACTGGATCGACGCCTTCGCCGAGGGCTTCTTCGCCCTGGCCGACCAGCACGACATGGCCCTCGTGGGGGGCGACACCACGCGCGGCCCGCTGTCGCTGACGGTGACCGCGATGGGCCAGGTTGGCCGCGGCCAGGCGCTGCGCCGCGACCGCGCCCAGGTGGGTGACGATGTCTGGGTGAGCGGCACGATCGGTGATGCTGCCGGTGCACTGAAGCTGTGGCAGCAGGGCGCGCTGGACGTGGCCACCGCCACCCTGCTGGGTGACTACGAAACCCTGCGCCTGCGCCTGCTGCGTCCCACCCCGAGGGTCACCCTCGGCCTGCGCCTGCGTGCCTTCGCGCATGCCGCAGTCGATATCTCCGATGGCCTGCTGGCCGATCTGGGCCATATCGCGGCGCGCAGTGGCGTCGCCGCCCAGATCGATGCCGACGTGCTGCCGATCTCGCCCGAACTGCGTGGCCTGCTGGGCCGCGACGGTGCGCGCGAGTGCGCGCTGCGTGGCGGCGACGATTACGAACTGTGCTTCACCGCTGCGGCCGACCAGCGCGATGCGCTGCTGTACCTGTCCGAATCGCTGGACGTGCCGCTGACCCGCGTCGGCCGCATCACCGAAGGGCAGGGCGTGCAGGTCGATGGTGAACCCGCCAGCGGCGGCTACCAGCACTTCGCCTGATACAGGGACACGCCGGGCCTGGCCCGGCGCTACCGCGTCGCGGTGCAGGTGCGGGATGGCGCCCGCTACGCCGCGCGCACCTGCACACCCACGTACTCGGCCAACGCGCGGCAGGCAAACAGAATCCCCTCGCGCGCGGCATCGCCCATCTGTGGGTTTTCATCGCCATCCACGCGCGTGCGTTCGATGGCGTGCAGCAGTTCCAGCAGGAACGTCTGCCCGGCATTGGCACGATCAATGCCCGCCAGCGCCATGCATTGGCCGGGTGTATGGCCATCGCTCGGCCACGGCTGGCCATCGGCGGCTTCGCCCTGGCGGATGCGCTGCAGGCAGTCCAGCACGGTGATGCTGCCAGACGTGTACTCAGAGTCATTCGCCGCAGGGGTGGCGGCAAGCGTGCGTTCCAGTGCGCGTGCCAGTTCATCGGGCAACTGCTTGGCGGCTTCGCCCAGCGTGGCGAACAGGCAGGGATATTTGGTTGCGGTCATCTTGGCGTCCTTGTGCATGAAACCGGGATGCCACCTGCGCGGGAATGCGAGGGTGGCGGACGATGCGTGGCTCCAATACCGGTTGTAATCATGCGAAACGCCGGCGGGCCGAGACCCTCCACGCACCGCCCGCCATAGATGCGCGGACAGAATGCCTGCCGACGCCACGCACACGGAATGCGCGACGCCGGCAGACAAGCGTAAACAACATGATTACAGAACGGGATTGGAGTCCCGTGCCACCCGTTGTCGGTGGCGCGCCCATGATTGGCCGCAAGCGCCTGGCGCCCAATGAGGAAAGTTGCAAAGCAGAAAAAATACGAATCGTTGCAGCGTCGCGGCGAAGAACGTCAACGCGTGCCGATTGCGACAGCTTCTGTAGCGCCGAGCCCACGCTCGGCGGCTTGCGTGAAAGCGTCAGCCGAGCATGGGCTCGGCACTACAGGGTTGCGTGCGGGCTATGCCGCCGGCAACACCTTACCCGGGTTGAGAATCCCATCCGGGTCCAGCGCTGCCTTGATCGCACGCATCGCCGCCAGCGTCTCCGCGGTGAACGCCTGGGCCATGAAATCGCGCTTGGCGATGCCGATGCCATGTTCGCCGGACAACGTGCCGCCCAGTGCCAGCGTCAGCTCGAAGATCTTCGGCAGCGCGGCCTGCGCGCGTGCGTTCTCCTCGGCATCCTCAGGGTGGTAGAGGATGTTGACGTGCAGGTTGCCGTTGCCGGCATGGCCGAAGGTGACGATGGTGAGCGTGTAGTCGCGCGCCAACGCCTGCACGCCGGCCACCAGATCGGGAATGCGCGACACCGGCACCACCACGTCTTCGTTGATCTTGCCCGGGGCAACGCTGCGCAGCGCGGGCGACAGCGCCTTGCGGGCGGCCCACAGCTGGTCGCGGGCGCGGCCTTCCATCGCCACGTCCAGTTCGATCATGCCCTCGCCTTCGGCGGCGCTGGCCAGTGCCTGCAGCAGGTAGGGCAGGGTGTCGTGGTCGCCATCGGCTTCGACCAGCAGCATCGCGCCGGCCTCGGGAACGTCGGCGCCATTCAAGCGCAGCAGCTCCAGGCTGCGTGCATCCATGAACTCCAGGCGGGTGGGCACGACCGGCTGCGACATCAGCCGCGAAACGGCGGCAGCGGCGGCGTCGGCATCGCGGTACAGCACGCGCAGGCCCGCCTGGCTGACCGGCAGCGGCGTCAGCTTCAGGGTGGCCTCCACGATGAGTGCCAGCGTGCCTTCGCTGCCCACCAGCAGATGGGTCAGGTCGTAGCCGGTGGCGTCCTTGGTGTAGGCGCCGCCGCAGCGGATCACCTCGCCGGCACCGGTGACCGCCACCAGCCCCAGCACGTTGTCGCGGCTGGTGCCGTACTTCACCGCGCGCGGGCCGCCGGCGTTGCAGGCCAGGTTGCCGCCGATGCTGCAGATATCCGCACTGGAGGGGTCCGGTGCCCAGAACAGGCCGTGCGGTGCCAGCGCCTGCTGCAGCGTGCCGTTCATCACGCCCGGCTGCACCACCGCGCAGCGGTCACCGGCACGGATGTCAACGATGCGGTCCATGCGGGTGAACGACAGCACGATGCTGCCCGGCTGCGGCACCGCCGCGCCGGTGGTGCCGGTGCCCGCACCGCGCGCCACCAGGGCCACGCCATGCGCGCGGCACGCACGCACCAGGGCCTGCACCTGCCCGATATCGGCCGGCAGCGCCACGGCTTCCGGGCGCTGCCGGCGCCAGGAATTGTCCTGCGCGTTGGCCTCCAGCGCGGTGTCATCCACGCGCCAGCCTTCCGCGCCCAGCAGGGCGGACAGTTCGGCAACGAGGGGGGCGGGCAGGGCAGTACTCATGAGGGTTCCCGGGGAACGGCAGGGGCAGGGTGGATCAGTTTCCAGGCGACCACGGCGGTGGCCAGCGGCAGCCACACCCAGCGCAGTTCGGACAGCAACGTGGCCAGGCCACGCGCGCTGAAGAACTGCGGGGCAAACGGCGATACGCGGATCGGTCGCCACGGTGCGAAGAAGCGGTGCTCGCTCCACGGCCAGGCCAGGGCGACGCCCAGCCCGCCGGAGGTCATCGCATCCAGCAGCGGATGGCTGGCCGCGCAGACGAAGACGAACACCGCGGCCTGCACGGTGGATGTCGTAGATGCCAACCTTGGTTGGCTCGAAACCGCCGACCCAGGTCGGCGACTACCAAAGAACGCCAGCGACGCAGCAAACGCGGCCAGCACGCAGGCAAACAGCAGCGAATGGCTGGCGCCGCGGTGGCCGAACGCATCGGCATAGGGAATGTGCAGGGCGAAGGCCAGCACGTCGGCATCGGGCAGCATGGCGGCGATCACGCCAGCGGCCAGCAGCCGCGGCGGAATGCGGCCGCGGTCAGCGGCGCACCACAGCGCCAGCGGCACGGCGGCATGGGTGATGATCGACGGCATCAGCAATCATCCAAACGGAACGCATCACGCAGCCAGTGCAGCTGCGGCGGATCGCCACTGGCGTCCACCACATCGAAACGGCAGGGCGCGTCGGCCAAGGCAGGGTGATCCTGCAGGTACAGCAGCGCGGCGTGGGCCAGGCGCCGGCATTTGCGCGCATCCACCGAGGCGGCGCCGCCACCGAAATCCGAACGTGCGCGGTAGCGCACCTCCACGAACACCACGGTGCCCGCGTCGTCCATCACCAGGTCCAGTTCGCCACCGCGGTAGCGCACGTTGCGTGCGCGCGGCTGCAACCCGGCCTGTTGCAGGTGCTGCTCGGCGGCGGCTTCCACCGCCGAGCCCCGTTGCAGGTGCTCAGCGACCACCGACGATCGGCATCGGGCGGCCACCGCTGAAGGTGGACCACGCCGGCTGGCGCAGGATGTTGCCGTTGCTGTCCAGGTACAGCGTACCGGTGGCGCCATCCAGGCCGCCTTCGTTCGACAGCTTTTCCAGGTAGGCGCTGATCTTCCACGCATCGGCACCGAAGGCAAACAGGCGGCCGGCGGCACCGCGCGCGCTGGGCAGGGTCTGGCCCACCTGTGCGGCCGACGGCACGCCGGACACGCTGCGCACGTTCCAGGCTTCGTTCGGGTAGATGATGCCGTCCAGCGCCACGTCTTCCTCGGCCTTGCCGCTGCCGGTGGTCAGCTGGCTGGTGCCGACGCGGGTGGTACCACCGGCACCGGCCAGGGCCAGCTGCGGCGCCAGCAGCCGTGCTTGCGGCGCACGCACCGCCAGGAACACCGCATCGATCTGGCCGGCATTGCGCACCTGCGCACTGACATCGCCCACGGCTTCAGCCACGGCCACCGTGGCGGCCACCTGGCCACCGCGCTGGGCGAAACGCTGGGCGAAGGCGGCAGCGGCGCGGCGGCCGGTGTCGTCGTTGCTGCTGATGACCAGGGCGCGGTTGCGCTCGCGGCCACGCAGGTACTCGGCGGCCACGATGCCATCGTCTTCCGGTGCCAGCGAGAAGCCCGCGCTGCCAGCCGGCGGCGCATCCTTGCCACGGTTCAGCGCCAGCACCGGCACCTGCAGCGGCTGGCGGCCATACACCGCATCCACCTCGTCGCGGCCCAGCGGGCCGACCACGAAGTCGGCGCCGGAGGCCACGGCCTTGTCGTAGGCCGCCAGCGCGCCGGCAGGCGTACCGGCGGTATCGAAGAAGTTGATGTCCGGGCGGCGGCGGCTTTCACCGTAATAGGCGGTCAGCAGGCCATCGCGCACCGGCTGTGCGGCGGTGGCCAGGCGGCCGCTCAGCGGCAGCAGCACGGCCATCTTCGCCGGCGGGCGGTAGCCGTCGCTCATGGCCGGCGGGCGCTTGCTGGTATCGAACTGGGCCGCGCCCTCGCGGTCGAACGGGCGCGGCAGCGGCAGGCCACGGGCGATCAGCGCGCGGCCAGCGAAGTTGTACAGCGGGTCGTTGGCCGGCAGCGCGGCGGCACGGCTGCGCAGGTTGGCGTCGTCCAGCGTGCCGAGCAGGCCGGCGATGGCGGTCTGGTTCTCGCTGCGGGCGGTGCCCGCAAGGCCAGCGTGGGCGCGGGCGCGCTCACCAGCAGCGGCGAAGCCGTCACCACTGGCCTGCAGCGCGGCGGCGCGGGCCAGGTGCCAGCGCGTGCGCAGGCTGGGGTGCACGTTGTCGCCCGGGTCCTTCAGCAGGACCAGCACCTGTGCAGGCTGCTGGTCGGCCAGGGCCAGCTCGGCGCTGGCCAGCTGGAAGCGCTGCAGGCTGGCGCCGGATAGCTGGCGCGCGGTCAGCTGGCCCAGCAGGCTGCGCGCGCGGGCGCTGTCACCGGCCAGGTGCCAGGCCCAGGCCGCATCGGCCAGGGTGTTGCTGCGGGCACCGCCGCGCAGGGTGGCGGCCTGCGCTTCCAGCTGCAGGGCAGCGTCGCGCGGCTTGCCTTGTTCGATCAGCGCCAGCGCCTGGCTCTGGGCCGGCGATTCGGGGGCGCTGGTAAGGCTGGTGGTGGCACAACCGGCCAGAAGCATCAGCGACAACGACAGGGCGGAGATGCGTGCGGCGGGCTTGTTCATGATCGGGTCCATGCGATGAGGGCAGCGGCCTTGGCCAAGTACACGCTAGGATTCTACCCTTGCCCCGTGAGTACCGCTGAAATGAGTGTGCCAACCCTGTATGTCGTCGCCACGCCGATCGGCAACCTGGCCGATCTGAGCCCGCGTGCGCAGGAGGTGCTGCGCTCGGTAGCGGCCATCTGTGCCGAAGACACCCGCCGCAGCGGCCAGCTGCTGTCCCATTTCGGCATCCAGCAGCCGCTGGTGGCCCTGCACGAACACAACGAAGAGGCGCTGTCGCAGCGCCTGGTGGCGCGCCTGCAGGCCGGCGAGTCGCTGGCCCTGGTCAGCGATGCCGGCACGCCGCTGGTCAGCGACCCGGGGTTCCGCCTGGTGCGCGCCGCGCGTGCCGCTGGCATCAAGGTCAGCCCCATTCCCGGTGCCTGTGCGGCCATCGCCGCGCTCAGCGTGGCCGGCCTGCCCAGCGATCGCTTCAGCTTCGAGGGCTTCCTGCCCGCCAAGGCCAGTGGCCGCCGCGACCGCCTGCAGGCGCTGGCCGGCGAGGTGTGCACGATGGTGTTCTACGAATCGTCACACCGCATCGTCGAATCGCTGGCGGACATGTCGGCGATCTTCGGCGCCGAGCGCCCGGCGGTGCTGGCGCGCGAGCTGACCAAGCTGTTCGAGACCGTGCTGGACGGCGATCTGGCCGGCCTGCTGGCCAGGGTCGAAGCCGACGAGAACCAGCGCAAGGGCGAATTCGTGGTGATGGTGCAGGGCGCTGGCGACGATGCCGAGGCGCAGCTGGCGCACGGCCGCCACGTCTACGCCAAGCTGAGCGAGCACCTGCCGCCGTCGACCGCCGCCAAGCTGGCGGCCGAACTGACCGGTGCCCCGCGCAAGGCGTTGTACGGCCGGTAGCGCCGGGCCGTGCCCGGCGAGCGCGTAGCGCGGCGGGAATCAAGGATTCTGGATCCCCGCAGGGGCTCCGACCCCCAAGGCCTTGGCCCGCGTTACCCGTTCAGGGCGCGGACGAAGGCGCTGATTTCCTTCACTACGGCGTCCAAAGACTCAGCGTGCAGGCGATTCCTGCGCAGGAATGCAGTCCACTGCGCCTGCTTGTGGGGATCGTCGGCAAATTCCTCCGACAAGCCGAAGGGCACTGGCTGCGTCCAGCGGGTACCTCGCCGTTCGAACGTCGCGCTTATCGTCGCGACCAGTGCGGGCCTCGCCATCTGACCCTCACGAGCGAGCGCCAACAGGTCGAAGTAGTCCTTCATCCTGCTGTTGGCGATGCCCAGGGCCGCAATGGCTTCGAGCTTTTCGGCGAAGACGGCCTCCCGCGGGTACACCCGCAGGCGCGGTGGCGGGAATTCATCGAGCAGTACCGGGTACTCACATTCCGGTGGTGCTTGAAGAACGGCATCGCCAAAGCCGACGTCCCATTGCACGTGACACAGCGCGTTGCCCAGGCGCGCCTGCAGGCGCATGCGGAGGCCCTGATAGGTGGATCCTTCGCGTATCGGATCGATGACAGTGGAGGCGGCGTCGAAGTGCAGGCCGTCGTCCAGCTCCATCGCGCACAGGTCATGCACGATGCGGGTCAGATGCGCAGGGTCGGTTCGGCCGTATCCCAGGAAGTCGGCGTCACGGGTGGGGCGATGGGGTACATCGAACCAGATGGCGAAGAGCATCGCACCCTTCAGCAGGAACTGCTGCTGGTACGGCGACTGCGACAACCGATAGAGCATGCGTTCCACCGCAAACCGGTCCAATACGTACTGGAAGTCTTCGTTGCGTGCACGTGCACCATCACGCAACCGTTGCCGGATGGAACGGACGCGGTCTGCCGGAGGCGTGGGAATCATGCCAACGCTTCAAGATAAGGTCGCATCAGTCTGGCAACGCGGCAGAGGCGTGCATACATCCACAGCTCGTCCATCGTGGTCAGGCCCGCTCCCAGTGCCTCCCGCAGGGCCTCGATCGCAACGTCCAGACCCACGAGATTCCGGTACTTGAAGCAGTCGACGACGGTCTTGGCGACGCCGGTCACGCGGAGCGTGACGTGGCCGATCGGCAGGGGTTCCAGTCCCGCCCCCAGTGTCTTTTCCGACATGCGGACAACACGCAGGGGCGGCCAGTCGATCCGCGGCGCGCGATCCTTGTTGCCGATGGCTATCCAGACTTCGAACGGGGCCTGGGTGGTCAGGCCATGCAGGCTCAGGGCACTCAGCAGGCACAGTCGGGGCGTGGCCAGACGTTCTGCGATGACCAGCAGTCCTTCCCGTCCTTCCGCAGGCGCAAGGTCCGGCAGGGTGTAAATGCCACGCGACAGCCTCAGCAGATCGCCGGACGCGACAAGCCGGGACAGCTGCGCGCGCGCCACACCGGCACGCACCATGTCGCGTGAGCGCGCCGTGCCCGTGCGCTGGATCAGCTCCCTTGCAGTGGCATACGGATCAACCATGGCCGGAGTGTTCCATAGTGTCTGTCAAAATGACATAAATACCGACGTTTCGGAACGCAGGTCCTGCCGTTGTGCGGGTTATGTCTGTAGCGCCGGATCAGTAGATCCACGCCATGCGTGGATGTGGAAATTCCTGCAGCCACGCATGGCGTGGCTCTACCACCCCATGCAGGTGCCGCGATCAGCACGGCAGAAAAGGCGTGCGTGCGCTAGAATGCGCGTTGGCGGAGCCGGCCAGACAGTCGCGTCATCCCTTCGGGGGTGCCGAGGAAAGTCCGGGCTCCATAGGGCAAGGTGCCAGGTAACGCCTGGGCGGCGCAAGCCGACGGAAAGTGCAACAGAAAGATACCGCCTACGTCTTCTTCGGAAGGCCGGTAAGGGTGAAATGGTGCGGTAAGAGCGCACCGCGAGTCTGGCAACAGACCGGCACGGCAAACCCCACCTGGAGCAAGACCAAATAGGGATCCATTGGCGCGGCCCGCGTTGGATCCGGGTAGGTTGCTTGAGCGTTGCGGTGACGTAACGCCTAGAGGAATGACTGTCCACGACAGAACCCGGCTTATCGGCCGGCTCCGCCTCCATTTCTTGAATCGGCAATTGCCCGAATCGGCAATTCCATCCACGCATGGCGTGGATCTACCGGGTACGCGCGATCAATTCAGAAGTCGACGCGGCTTTCGCCCAGGAACACACCCTGCGCGCCGAAGCGGCGTTCGTGCATCTGCCCATGGCCGGCGGCATCGATCAGCAGCACCGTGCTGGCGCGCGTGCCGTAGTCGTCGCCACGGATGAAGGCCGGGCTCAGCCAGCGCTCGCGCTCCAGGCCGATGCCGGTGTCGGGCAGCTCGCTGTCGGCGGGGCGGTGCTCGTCGGCGAGGGCGGCCCAGAGCGGGGCCAGGTCTCCATCTACTTCCAGCCACGCCGAGAGGGCATCCATCAACCTGCGGGTCTTCGGCCAGGGTGCGTCCAGTGCGCCGTTGGACATGCCGTGCACGCCCGGGCCCAGGGTCTGACGCTCGGCCGGATGGTTGCCCAGATACTCAAGGCTGTCGCTATCGGCCAACAGCAGGTTGAACGGGGCATACGCCGCGGCGATGCCGGCCAGACGGTCCATGTGCATGGCGGCCGGTTCGCGGCCGCGCAGGAAATCGGCCACCAGCGCACCGCGCGACGGGCCCGCCTGGGCGGCCAGCGGGTCACGCACGTTGGTGACCACGGCCATGCGCCCGGCACTGCCTGCACCGGCCCAGCCACCGCCCGAACGCAGGTCGCGCCCGCCGATGATGGACGGCTCGTCCTGCCAGGGGGCCAGGGCCGCCGTCGGGCGGGCGTGGAACTCATCGCGGTTGCCGGTCATCACCAGTCGCCAGCGCGGGTGATGCAACCAGCCAAGAGCAAGCAGGCACATGGCGTCATTGTGCCCGGTTTGCGCAGAGCGACGCCGCTTTCAACCCGTTTTTGATGAATGCGCAGCCCATGTTTCACGCGCTCTCCACACCCCTGAACTTCTGTTCAATCTCAAAAATTGAGACGGATCAGCAACTTGTGGATAAGCCTTGAACAATTCTCTAAACATTGCTGCAAGCCATTGATGTGGCTGGCGATTTCCCCGCTGAAAAGTTGTTGACAACCCTAGGGCCGCTGCTAAGGTGGGCATCAGAGGGAAATCCGGGTGTTTTGTGGGTTTTCGTGGTTCAATGTTTCACCGGGCGAAGGAAAGGTGCACGCGTCGTGTTCCAGGGCGAGACGGCCATCACAGTTGACGATAAAGGACGCATGGCGGTTCCCACCGCCTACCGCGACCTCGTCGCGCGTGCCAGCAACAACCGTCTCGTTCTTACCTACAACCCGTTCGAAGCCGGCTGCCTGTGGCTGTATGCCGAATCGGAATGGGAACGGGTCCGCGACGACGTGATGTCCAAGCCCAACACCCAGCGTGTCGTGCGCCTGTTGCAGCAGAAGCTGGTCGGTTCGGCCGCCCATCTCGAGCTGGACGGCAACGGTCGTATCAGCATTCCCGCCAGCCACCGCGGTGCGGTGGGCATTGAAAAAAAGGCGGTATTGCTCGGTATGGGCGACAAGTTCGAATTGTGGAGCGAGCAGGCGCATCGGGCCCTGATCCAGCAGACATTGTCTGACGAGGATCTGGGTGATGGGTTGCTCGACCTGAAGTTGTGAGCCGGGGTGCCCGGATGCGCCCAGAAGCGCAGACCGGTCACCTTCCGGTGTCGCAGTCGCCGGCGGTGCACCTGCCGGTCCTGTACACCCAGGTCATTGACGGCCTGAGGGTGATCGAAAACGGACGTTATCTGGATGGCACGTTCGGTCGTGGCGGTCATGCACGTGGCGTGCTCACCCAGTTGGGCCCGGAGGGGCGCCTGCTGGTCATGGACAAGGATCCGGAAGCCATCGCCGTAGCCGAGCGCGATTTCGCGCCGGACCCGCGCGTGTCCATTTTCCGCGGCAGCTTCGCCCAGCTGCTGCAGTGGGATGCGACGGCCGAGGGCCTGGATGGCGTGCTGTTCGACCTCGGCGTGTCCTCGCCGCAGCTGGACGTGGCCGAGCGGGGTTTCAGCTTCGGCAAGGACGGCCCGCTGGACATGCGCATGGACCCGGACAGCGGCGAAAGCGCGGCGCAGTGGATCAACCGCGTCGAAGACCGCGAGATTGCCGATGTGCTGTGGACCTACGGCGAAGAGCGGCAGAGCCGCCGCATCGCCCGTGCCATCGTCGCCCGCCGCGAGAAGCAGCCGTTCACCCGCACCGCCGAACTGGCCGAGCTGATCGCTTCGGTGATGCCGCGTGGCAAGGACAAGATTCACCCGGCCACGCGCAGCTTCCAGGCCATCCGCATCCACATCAACCGCGAGCTGGCCGATCTGGAAGCCGGGCTCGATGCGGCCGTGGAGCGGCTCAAGCCCGGTGGCCGCCTGGCGGTGATCAGCTTCCACTCGCTGGAAGACCGCATCGTCAAGCAGTACATGAACCGCCTGGCCAAGGCGCCGCCGGCCAACCGCCGCCTGCCCGAGGCCGTGGCGTTCGTGCCGACCCTGGATCTGATCGGCGGTGCCATCAAGGCCACCGATGAAGAACTGGCCGCCAACCCGCGTGCCCGCAGCGCCGTGCTGCGCGTGGCACAGAAGCGGGAGGCCGATGCATGAGCCGGCTGCTGCTGATCATCCTGTTGGCCTGCACCGTGGCCTCGGCGATCGGCGTCGTGTTCGTGCGTCACCGTCATCGGCAGACGTTCATCGAGCTGTCGCGTGCCGAGCGCACGCGTGATGACATCAACCTGGAATTCGGCCGCCTGCAGCTGGAACAGGCCACCCTGGCTGAAGCCAACCGCGTCGACCGGGTGGCCCGCGAGAAGCTGGGCATGAAGTTCCCCGAAGCCGCCGACGTGGTGGTGGTGCGCCCATGAGCAAGACCGGCCGCAACCGCCCGCGCAACGCCTTCAACCTGCGCCAGCGCCTGCGCTGGGTCGCGCTGGCGCTCGGCCTGTGCTCGGTGTCGCTGGTCGGTCGCGCGGCGTACGTGCAGATCATCAACAGCGATTTCTACCAGCGCCAGGGCGAGGCGCGCTACCTGCGCGAACTGCCGATCAAGACCTCGCGCGGCATGATCACCGACCGCAACGGCGAGCCGCTGGCGGTGTCCACCCCGGTCGCTTCGATCTGGGTGAACCCGCAGGACCTGCTGCGCGCGCCGGACCGCATCCCCGAACTGGCCCAGGCCGTGGGCATGTCGGTGGACGAGCTGAGCAGCCGCCTGTCGCAGAAGTCGGACAAGGAATTCATGTACCTGCGCCGCCGGATCAATCCGGACGAGGCAGAGAAGGTGGTCGCGCTGAAGATTCCGGGCGTGGCCGCGCAGCGCGAGTTCCGCCGCTTCTACCCGCAGGGTGAGGCGATGGCGCACGTGCTGGGCTTCACCAACATCGATGACCGCGGCCAGGAAGGCCTGGAACTGGCCTTCGACGAATGGCTGCGCGGCAAGGCCGGCGCCAAGCGGGTGATCCGCAACCGCAAGGGCGAGACGGTGGAGAGCGACCTGCTGCGCGCCGCCGAGCCGGGCAAGGACCTGACCCTCAGCATCGACCGCCGCATCCAGTACCTGGCCTTCAAGGAACTGCGCAGTGCGCTGGTGGCCAACAAGGCTGCCGGTGGTTCGATGGTGATCATGGACGTGGCTACGGGCGAAATCCTGGCCATGGTCAACCTGCCGACCTACAACCCGAATTCGCTCAATGGTGCCGTGCCCGATACGCGCCGCAACCGTGCCGTGACCGACCTGGTCGAGCCGGGCTCGACGATGAAGCCCCTGACCATCGCCACCGCGCTGCAGTCCGGTGCGGTGACCAAGGACACCATCATCGACACGAACCCGGGCTACATGCAGGTGGCCCGCTTCACCATCCGTGACGTGCCGCGCAACAACGGCGTGCTCAACGTGACCGGCGTGATCACCCGCAGCTCGAACATCGGCGCGGCCAAGATCGCGGCGAAGATGACCGACCAGACCTTCTATGACGGCGTGCGCCGCTTCGGTTACGGCTCGGTGCCGCACAGCGGTTTTCCCGGTGAATCCGGTGGCGTGGTGCGCCGCCCGGGCAACTGGGATGGCGCCACCAAGACCACCATGTCCTACGGCTATGGCCTGAACGTGACGCCGCTGCAGATCGCTACCGCCTACTCGGCGCTGGCCAACGGCGGCAAGCTGATCGCCCCGACCTTCGTGAAGGGCCAGCGCAACGAAGGCAAGCAGATCATCGACGAGAACGTGGCCAAGGAAGTCGTGGCCATGATGGAAACGGTGGTGACCCAGGGCGGCGCCAAGCAGGCGGCCGTGCTCGGCTACCACGTGGCCGGCAAGACCGGCACCGCGCGCAAGGCCGGCCCGGGGGGTTACGAGCGTGGCCACTACAACTCGCTGTTCGCCGGCGTGGTGCCGGCCACCAACCCGCGCTTCGCCACGGTCATCGTCATCAACGACCCGCAGGGCGGCAAGTTCTATGGCGGCCTTGTCTCGGCGCCGGTGTACCACAACGTGATGGAAGGCACCCTGCGCCTGATGGACGTCCCGCTGGACGACCTGCAGTCGTGGCTGGCCGCCCAGCAGTCGGGAAAGATGGGGCATTCGGCCTCCATCCTGCCGGCGCCGCCGGCCGAGGCCGCGCTGCCGGCCGATGCCGCCGCCGAATTCGACGCCGCGCTGCCCAGCGCGCAGAACCATGTGCCGGCCCCGCCCGCGGGAGGCACGCAATGAGTCCTTCGATGTTGCTTTCGCAGTTGCTTCCGGACGTTGCCCTGGCGGGCAATGATCCCGTCCTGACCGGCCTGGTGCTGGACAGCCGTGCCGTGCGCCCCGGCAACGCCTTCGTCGCCATCGCCGGTTTCGGCGCGCATGGCCTGGGCTTTGTCGAACAGGCGCGTGCGGCCGGTGCCAGCGCCATCCTGTTCGAGCCGCCGGCCCCGGCCGAGCTGCCGGCGCCGGCCGATGCCATCGCCGTGCCGGGCCTGCGCGCGCGCCTCGGCGCGATGGCCGACCAGTTCCATGGCGCGCCCTCGCGCGCGATGACGATGGTGGGCGTGACCGGCACCAACGGCAAAACCTCCACCGTGCAGCTGCTGGCCCAGGCCTGGCACCTTCTCGGCACGCCCAGTGGCAGTATCGGCACGTTGGGTGCCGGACTTTATGGTTCGATCGAGCCGACCGGCTTCACCACGCCGCTGGTGCTGCAGATGCATGCGCTGCTGGCGCAGCTGCGCAACGACGGTGCGCGCGCGGTGGCGATGGAAGTCAGCTCGCACGCGCTGGACCAGGGCCGCGTGGATGCCGTGCACTACGACGTGGCGGTGTTCACCAACCTCACCCGCGACCACCTGGACTACCACGGTGACATGGCCAGCTACGGCGCGGCCAAGGCGCGCCTGTTCCACCGACCGGGCCTGAAGGCGGCGGTGGTGAACCTGGACGATGCCTTCGGTCGCCAGCTGTTTGCCGGCCTGCCGGCCAGCGTGCAGGCCATCGGCCTGAGCTCGCGCGGTGCGGCCGATGCCCGCGTGCGTGCGGAGAACCTGCAGCTGGACGGTCGCGGCATCGGCTTCGAGCTGGTCATCGATGGCGCGCGCGCTGCCGTGCAGTCGCCGCTGCTGGGCCGCTTCAACGTGGATAACCTGCTGGCGGTGGCCGGCAGCCTGCATGCACTGGGCGAACCGGTCGAGCGCATCGCCGAAGTGCTGTCGGCACTGCAGCCGATCCGTGGCCGCATGAACCGCCTGGGTGGCGAAGATGGCCTGCCGACCGTGGTGGTCGACTACGCCCACACCCCCGACGCGCTGGAACAGGCACTGGACAGCCTGCACGGCCACCTGCAGGGCACGCTGTACTGCGTGTTCGGCTGCGGTGGCGAGCGCGATACCGGCAAGCGCCCGCAGATGGCCGCCATCGCCGAGCGCCTGGCCAACCAGGTCATCGTTACCGACGACAACCCGCGTGGCGAGGATGGCGATGTGATCGTCGCCGACATCCTCGCGGGCTTCACCGATGCCTCGGCCGTGACCGTGCAGCGCAGCCGCGCGCGTGCGATCGGCCTGGCGGTGAAGCGTGCTGGCGCGGGCGACATCATCCTGATCGCCGGCAAGGGCCACGAGCCCTACCAGGAAGTCAACGGCGTGCGCCACGACTTCGACGACACCGAAGTGTCGGCTGCCGCGCTGGCCGCGAAAGCCGGTGTGATCGCAGCGCAGGCAGGGGAGGGCATCGCATGAAGCGCACCCTGCTTTCGCTGATCGCGCACTGGGCCGGTGGCGAGATCCACGGCGACGACGTGGCCATCGATGCGGTCAGCAATGACACCCGCAGCCTGGGCGCGGGCACCCTGTACGTGGCCCTGCGCGGCGAGCGTTTCGACGGCCATGATTTCGCCGCCGATGCGCAGGCGCGTGGTGCCAGCGCGCTGCTGGTCGAGCGCCTGCTGCCGCTGGACGTGCCGCAGGTGCTGGTGGCCGACAGCGAACTGGCCCTGGCGAAGATTGCCGCCGGCATGCAGCGCGACCGCGACACCGAGGTGTTCGCGATCACCGGCAGCAACGGCAAGACCAGCGTGAAGAGCCTGCTGCTGGCGATCCTGCAGCAGGTGGCCGCGCACGCGCACAAGGTGGTCTACGCCAACCCGGGCAACCGCAACAACGAGATCGGCCTGCCGCTGGCGGTGATCGATGCACCGGAAGATGCCGACTACGCCGTCTACGAGATGGGTGCCGGCAAGCCGGGCGACATCGCCTACCTGACCGACATCGCCCGCCCGCGCTATGCGCTGGTCAACAACATCGCCCCGGCCCATCTGGAACGCATGGGCAGCCTGCTTGGCGTGGCGATGACCAAGGGCGCGATCTACGCCGCGCTGCCGGCCGATGGCGTGGCCGTCATCAATGTCGATGATGCCTACGGCCGCTGGTTCGAACAGCATTTCGTCGGCACCCCGGCGCGCTGCAAAGTGCTGCGCTACAGCCTGGACCATAGTGCCGACGTCACCGCGCGCGACATCCGCGGCGGTGCGCAGGGCAGCCAGTTCACCTTGGTTTCGCCGATGGGCGAGGCCCGCGTGGCGCTCGGCCTGCCGGGCCGGCACAACGTCAGCAATGCGCTGGCCGCCGCCAGCCTGGCCCTGGCCGCCGGCATCGACCTGGCCCTGGTGGCGTCGGGCCTGGCCGCCGCGCAGCCGGTGCCGGGCCGCCAGATCGCCCATCAGCTGCACAACGGTGCGGTGCTGGTGGACGACAGCTACAACGCCAACCCCGGCTCGCTGGCCGCCGCCATCGATGCCCTGGCCGCCGCCCCGGAAGAGGGCTGGCTGGTGCTGGGCGACATGCGCGAGCTGGGCCCGGATGCCGAAGCCCTGCACGCGCAGGCCGGCCTGCGTGCGCGCGCCGCCGGTCTCAAGCGCCTGTATGCACTGGGCCCGCTCAGTGCCGCCGCCGCCACCGCCTTCGGCGAAGGCGGCCGTCATTTCCCCACCCATGACGCGCTGTCGCAGGCGCTGAAGGACGAGCTGCACGCTGGCGTGCGCTGCCTGGTCAAGGGTTCCCGTGGCAGCGCCATGGACACGATTGTCAAAGCGCTGCTGGCGCAAGGAGAGGATTCCCCGCATGTTGTATGAACTGGCTCGATGGTTGCAGCAGTTGGAGAGCCTGTTCGGGCTGTTCAACTACCAGACGTTCCGCGCCATCCTTGCCGCGCTGACGGCCCTGTTCCTGTCGCTGTGGCTCGGCCCGGCGGTGATCCGCCGGCTTGCCCAGTTCAAGGGCGGCCAGCCGATCCGTACCGACGGCCCGCAGACCCACTTCGTCAAGGCCGGCACGCCCACCATGGGCGGTTCGCTGATCCTGCTCACCGTCACCCTGTCGGTGCTGATGTGGGCCGACCTGCGCAACCGCTACGTGTGGCTGGTGCTGGCGGTGATGCTGTGCTTCGGCGCCATCGGCTGGTACGACGACTGGATCAAGATCGTGCGCCGTGACCCGAACGGCCTGGCCTCGCGCTGGAAGTACCTGCTGCAGTCGATCTTCGGCCTGGCTGCGGGCATCTTCCTGCTGCAGACCGCCGACGTGCCGGCGGCGCTGACCTTCTACATCCCGATGTTCAAGTCGATCGCGCTGCCGCTGGCCGGCATCAGCTTCGTGGCCATCGCCTATTTCTGGATCGTCGGCTTCTCCAACGCGGTCAACCTGACCGACGGCCTGGACGGCCTGGCGATCATGCCGACCGTGCTGGTGGCCTGCGGCCTGGGCGTGTTCGCCTATGCCTCGGGCAACGTGGTGTTCGCAAACTACCTGCAGATCCCGCAGATCCCCGGTGCCGGTGAGCTGGTCATCATCTGCGCGGCCATCGCCGGTGCTGGCCTGGGCTTCCTGTGGTTCAACACCTACCCGGCCATGGTCTTCATGGGCGACATCGGCGCGCTGGCGCTGGGTGCGGTGCTGGGCACGATCGCCGTCATCACCCGCCAGGAGCTGGTGCTGGTGATCATGGGCGGCGTGTTCGTCATCGAAACCCTGTCGGTTATGATCCAGGTGGCCTCGTTCAAGCTGACCGGCAAGCGCGTGTTCCGCATGGCGCCGATCCACCACCACTTCGAGCTGAAGGGCTGGCCGGAGCCGCGCGTGATCGTGCGCTTCTGGATCATCTCGGTCGTGCTCGTGCTGATCGGCCTTGCCACCCTGAAGGTGCGCTGAGAATGAACGACCTGTCCCGCCAGGCAACACGCCTCGAAGCCATCGAAGGCAGCTACGACAAGTGGCTGCTGGGCGCGATCATCGCGCTCACGGGCATTGGCGTGGTCATGGTGGCGTCCAGCTCGATCGCGCTGATGAGCAGCCCGTTCTACTACCTCAACCGCCACCTGATCTTCCTGGCGGTGGGCATCGTGCTGGCGGTCGTCGCCGCCCGCACCGAGCTGAAGTCGATCGAGCAGTACAACCAGCTGCTGCTGCTGGGCTGCTTCGTGCTGCTGCTGGCGGTGTTCACGCCGGGCCTGGGCAGCACCGTCAACGGCGCGCGCCGCTGGATCAACCTGGGCATCTCCAAGTTCCAGACGGTCGAAGCGGTGAAGGTCCTCTACATCGTCTGGCTGTCCAGCTACCTGGTGCGTTTCCGCGACGAGGTCAATGCGACCTGGCCGGCGATGCTCAAGCCGCTGGGCGTGGCCGGTGCGCTGGTGGTGCTGCTGCTGCTGCAGCCGGACTTCGGTTCGTCCACCCTGCTGCTGGCGATCACCGCCGGCATGCTGGTGCTGGGTGGCGTCAACATGCCGCGCATGTCGATGCCGGTGATCATCGGCCTGGTCGGCATGAGCGCGCTGGCGATCATCGAGCCGTACCGCATGCGCCGCATCACCTCCTTCCTGGACCCGTGGGCCGACCAGCAGGGCGACGGCTACCAGCTGTCCAACGCGCTGATGGCCGTGGGCCGTGGCGAGTGGACCGGCGTGGGCCTGGGCAACTCGGTGCAGAAGCTGTACTACCTGCCCGAAGCGCATACCGACTTCATCTTCTCGGTCACCGCCGAGGAATTCGGCTTCCTGGGCACCTGCGTGATCGTGGCCCTGTACGCGCTGCTGGTCGGCCGCACCTTCTGGCTGGGCATGCGCTGCGTGGAAATGAAGCGCCACTTCTCCGGCTACATCGCCTTCGGCATCGGCCTGTGGATCAGCATGCAGACCTTTGTCTCGATCGGCGTGAACCTGGGCATCCTGCCGACCAAGGGCCTGACCCTGCCGCTGATCTCGTCGGGCGGTTCGTCCGTGCTGATGACCTGCGTGGCGATGGGCCTGCTGCTGCGCGTGTCCTATGAACTGAAGCGCGCCGAGCGCCGCCAGGCCGTGCGCATCGGTGGTGGCGAAGACGTCGTGGCCGCGCCCGTGCCGGAGCCGGCCGCGCCGGCCGCCGCCAGTGCGCCGATGGGCGCCGAACCGGTGGCTGCCGCTGCACCGGCGGCCGCACGTGGCACCAGCCGCCTGCAGTCGCGCATCGAACCGACCTTCGGGAGGCTGTCATGAGCACCGCCTCCACCCCGACCACCCAGGCCCGCCCGGTGATGATCCTGGCCGGCGGTACCGGTGGCCACATCTTCCCCGGCCTGGCCGTGGCCCGCGTGCTGCGCCAGCGCGGCGTGCCGGTCACCTGGATGGGGGCCGACGGTGCGATGGAAACCCGCCTGGTGCCGCAGCACGACATTCCGATCGACACGCTGGCCATCACCGGCCTGCGCGGCAAGGGCAAGCTGGCCCTGCTGGGCGCGCCGTGGCGGCTGATGCGCGCCCTGCGCGCGGCCGGCATGATCATCCGCAAGCGCCAGCCGCGTGCCGTGGTCGCCTTCGGTGGTTTCGCCTCCGGCCCCGGCGGCATGGCCACGCGCCTGCATGGCCTGCCGTTGCTGGTGCACGAACAGAACCGTGCGCCGGGCATGACCAACCGCATCCTGGCCCGCTACGCGCGCCGCCTGCTGACCGGTTTCCCGGGCACCTTCGCCAAGGGCGAGGAGTTCGTGGGCAACCCGGTGCGCGCGGAGATCGCCGCCATCGCGCCGCCGGAACAGCGCTTCGCCGATCGCCAGGGCCCGCTGCGGCTGCTGGTGGTGGGCGGCAGCCAGGGCGCGCGCGCACTCAACACCGGCGTGCCGCAGGCCATTGCTGCACTGGGCAGTGCCGTGCCGGTGCAGGTGCGCCACCAGAGCGGCGAGAAGCTGCATGCCGAAGCGGTCGAGGCGTATGCCAAGGCCGTCGTGCAGGCTGAAATCACCCCGTTCATCGCCGACATGGCCGAGGCCTTCGCATGGGCCGACCTGGTGGTGTGCCGCGCGGGCGCGTCCACCCTGGCCGAGCTGTGCGCCGTGGGTGTGGGCAGCGTGCTGGTGCCGTTCCCCGCCGCCGTCGACGATCACCAGACCCGCAATGCGGAGTACCTGGTCGAGCGCGACGCGGCCGTGTTGCTGAAGCAGGATGGAACGCTGGCCGACGGCATTGCCGCACTGCTGCGCGAACTGTCCGAAAATCCCGCCCGCCGCATGCAGATGGCGCAAGCCGCGCGTGCGCTGGCCAAGGTCGATGCCGCCGAGCGCATCGCCGATATCATTCTTGAGGAAGCTGTATGAAGAAGGCCCGCTACTGCGCCTGCCACGCGCGAGGCCGCGCATGATCCGCCGCCTGCACGACACCAACGACCTGGTGCGCGCGTTCCCGCGCGTGCATTTCGTCGGCATCGGCGGTACCGGCATGAGCGGCATCGCCGAAGTGATGCTGACGCTGGGCTATGAAGTGTCAGGTTCGGACAACGCCGACAACGCGGCCACCCGCCGCCTGGCTGGCCTGGGGGCGCGCATCATGCGTGGCCACTCGGCGGCCAACGTGCTGGGCACCGACTGCGTGGTGGTGTCCAGCGCCATCCGCGAAGACAACCCGGAACTGATGGAAGCGCGCAGCCAGCGCATTCCGATCATGCCGCGCGCGGCCATGCTGGCCGAGCTGATGCGCTTCCGCCGCGGCATCGCCGTGGCCGGCACGCACGGCAAGACCACCACCACCAGCCTGACCGCTGCGGTGCTGAGCGAAGGTGGCCTGGACCCGACGTTCGTGATCGGTGGCCAGCTGCTGGCCGCCGGTGCCAACGCCAAGCTCGGTGGTGGCCAGTGGCTGGTGGCCGAGGCCGACGAAAGCGACGGCAGCTTCCTGCGCCTGAACCCGCTGATGTCGATCATCACGAACATCGATGCCGACCACCTGGAAAACTACGGCAACGATTTCGCCCGCGTGCAGGCGGCGTTCGCCGAGTTCCTGCAGCGCCTGCCGTTCTACGGCCTGGCCGTGCTGTGCATCGACGACCCGGAAGTGGCCGCACTGGCGGCGAAGACCCCGCGCCACGTGATGAGCTACGGCATGAGCCCGCAGGCCGACGTGCGCGCCGAGAACGTGGTGCAGGAAGGCTCGCGCATGCGCTTCACCCTGCGCCTGCCGCAGGGCACCAGCCAGGAAGTGGTGCTGGCCCTGCCGGGCAAGCACAACGTGCTGAACGCGCTGGCCGCCGCTGCGGTCGGCTGGCAGCTGGGCGTGGCCCCGGACGCGATCGCGCGTGCACTGGAAAGCTTCGCCGGCGTCGGCCGCCGCTTCAACGACCTGGGCGAAGTGACCACCGCCAGCGGCGCCAAGGTGCGCATCATCGACGACTACGGCCACCACCCCAGCGAGCTGGAAGCGGTGTTCGCCGCCGCCCGTGGTGGCTGGACCGACAAGCGCCTGGTGGTGGCGTTCCAGCCGCACCGCTACAGCCGTACCCGCGACCAGTTCGACAAGTTTGCCGCCGTGCTGTCCAGCGTCGATGCGCTGGTGCTGAGCGAGGTCTACCCGGCCGGCGAAGAGCCGATTGCCGGTGCCGATTCGCACGCCCTGGCCCGCGCCATCCGTGCGCGTGGCCGCAGCGAACCGGTGGTGGTGGGCAAGGCGGCCGAGCTGGCCAGCGTGCTGCCGGACGTGCTGCAGGACGGTGACCTGCTGCTGATGATGGGGGCGGGCGACATCGGCGCCGTCGCCAGCCACATCGCCGTGGAAGGCTTCAAGGCGGAGGGCCAGGCGTGAGCGCACTGACCTTCCCGCCGCTGCGCGCCACCGACCCGGCCGTGTTCGGCCGCGTCGCGGTGCTGCTGGGCGGCAGTTCCAGCGAACGCGAGGTGTCGCTGGATTCGGGCCGCAACGTACTTGAAGCGCTGCAGTCGCGCGGCGTCGATGCGGTTGCCGTGGATGGCATCCCGGCGCTGGCCACGGCGCTGGCCGCCGGCGGCATCGACCGCGTGTTCAACATCCTGCACGGCCACAACGGTGGTGGTGAGGACGGCATCGTGCAGGGCCTGATGGACGCCTTTGGCGTGCCGTACACCGGTTCTGACGTGCTGGGTTCGGCGCTGAGCATGGACAAGATCCGCACCAAGCAGGTGTGGCTGTCGCTGGGCCTGCCGACCCCGCAGTACCGCAAGGTGACCGCGGAGAACGTGCATGCCAATGCGGCCGAACTCGGCCTGCCGGTGGTGGTCAAGCCGGCCAACGAGGGTTCCAGCGTGGGCATCAGCCGGGTGACCGACGAGGCAGGCCTGGACGAAGCGGTGGCTCTGGCTGCGCGCTACGACGGCCAGCTGCTGATGGAACAGATGGTGGTGGGTGACGAACTGACCGTGGCCATCCTTGGTGACGTCGCGCTGCCGTCGATCCGCATCGTGCCCAAGGGCCAGTGGTACGACTACAACGCCAAGTACATCGCCGAGGACACCCAGTACCTGTGCCCGGGCCTGGACGGCGCTGACGAAGAAGAAATCCGCCGCATCGCCCTGGCCGCGTTCCGCGCTGCCGGCTGCCGTGGCTGGGGCCGCGTGGACGTGATGCGCGACCGCGCCAGCGGCCGCTTCTTCCTGCTGGAAGTGAATACCGCGCCGGGCATGACCAGCCACTCGCTGGTGCCCAAGGCTGCAGCGCAGGCTGGCATCGGGTTCGAGGAACTGGTGTGGCGCGTGCTGGAACAGACTCTGGAGGCAACGCACGCATGAACGCGCTGCTGCGCATCTTCGTCTGGCTGTTGGCCCTGTCGGTGGTTGCACTGCCGGTGGTGGCCGTGGTCAATGGCTGGGTCGGCGCCGAGCGCTGGCCGCTGGCGAAGCTGCGCGTGCACGGTGAGTTCAAGCGGGTGCCGCCGGAACAGCTGCAGCAGGTGCTGCTGCCGTACGCGCATGCCGGCTTCTTCGCGGTCAAGCTGCAGGACGCGCAGGACGCCCTGGAAAAGCTGCCGTGGGTGGAAAGCGCGCAGGTGCGCAAGCAGTGGCCGGACGTGCTGGAAGTGACCCTGGTCGAGCACAAGCCGTTCGCGCGCTGGGGCGAAGGCCGCCTGCTCTCCGAGCAGGGCAAGCTGTTCCCCACGCCGAAGAAGCTGGCCGACCTGCAGCTGCCCGAGCTGGATGGCCCGGACAGCCAGACCGAAGAAGTGGTGAAGCTGTACAACGATGCGCGCGCGCTGTTCGCACCGGCCGGTGTGGACGTGCGCCGCCTGACCATGGATGCGCGCGGCAGCTGGTCGCTGCTGCTGAGCAATGGCACCGAAGTGGTGGTCGGCCGTGACGATGCCCGCTCGCGCCTGCAGCGCTTCGTGCGCGTGCTGCCGCAGCTGGCCAACCAGGCTGCGCCGATCGAGCGCGCCGACCTCCGATACACCAATGGTTTCACCCTGAGCTGGGGAACGCCGGCCACGCCGGCCGGCGCACCCGCGACCCCGGCCAGACGAACGCAGGAAAGGACATGAATCGCAAGGGTGACAAATCGCTGATCGTCGGCCTGGATATCGGCACCTCCAAGGTGGTGGCGCTGGTGGGCGAGTATTCGCCGGGCAACCCGATCGAAGTGATCGGCATCGGCTCGCACGAATCGCGCGGGCTGAAGCGTGGCGTGGTGGTGGACATCGAATCGACCGTGCAGTCGATCCAGCGTGCGGTGGAAGAAGCCGAGCTGATGGCCGGCTGCGAGATCCGCTCGGTGTACGCCTCCATTTCCGGCAACCACGTGCAGTGCAAGAACTCGCCCGGCATCGTGCCGATCCGCGACGGCGAAGTGACCTGGGGTGACCTGGATCGCGTGCTGGATGCGGCCAAGGCGGTGGCGATCCCGGCTGACCAGAAGATCCTGCATGCGATCCCGCGCGAGTACGTGCTGGATGATTCGCAGGAAGGCATCCGCAACCCGGTCGGCATGACCGGCGTGCGCCTGGAAGTGCATGCCCACCTGGTGGTCTGCGCACAGTCCGCGGCGGCCAACATCAGCAAGTGCGTGCAGCGCTGCGGCCTGCAGGTGGACGATCTGGTGCTGTCCTCGCTGGCCTCCAGCGTGGCGGTGCTGACCGCCGACGAAAAAGAACTGGGCGTGGTGCTGGTGGACATGGGCGCCGGCACTACCGACATCGCCGTGTTCGTGCAGGGCGCGATCTGCCACACCGCGTCGCTGCCGATCGCCGGCGACCACGTGACCAATGACATCGCGCACATGCTGCGCACGCCGACCCCGGAAGCCGAGCAGATCAAGGTGCGCTACGCCTGCGCCCTGGCCCAGCTGGCCACCGCCGAGGAAAGCATCCAGGTGCCGTCGGTGGGCGACCGTCCGCCGCGCCGCATGCCGCGCCATTCGCTGGCGCAGGCAGTGCAGGGCCGTTACGAAGAGATCTTCGAGATGGTGCAGGCCGAACTGCGCCGCTCCGGCTTCGAGGAACTGGTGCGCGCCGGCCTGGTGCTGACCGGTGGTGCTTCGAAGATGGAAGGCGTGGTCGAACTGGCCGAGGAAATGCTGCAGATGCCGGTCCGCGTGGGCATTCCGCAGCACGTCACCGGCCTCGGCGAAGTGGTGGGCAACCCGGTGCATGCCACCGGCGTGGGCCTGCTGCTGATGGGCAGCCAGAACGAGCATCCGCGCCGGCCGTCGCTGCCGACCGGACGCGCGGGCAGCATGTTCAAGAAACTCAAGACCTGGTTCCGCGGCGAATTCTGACGCGGAACCTGCACCACCCGGGTCCGCCCGGTTGCATTACCGGCAACACGACGCAACAACGCAACACACAACCCACACAGCCGCACCGGCAACATGACGCGCAAAGGCAGGAGGCCTGAACGCCCATGCCACCGACAAGCGGATACAACGAGGACACGGACATGGCGCATTTTGAACTGATCGAAAAGATGGCACCCAATGCGGTGATCAAGGTGGTTGGCGTGGGCGGCGGCGGCGGCAATGCCGTGGCGCACATGGTCAACTCGGCAGTGGATGGCGTGGAATTCATCACCGCCAACACCGACTCGCAGGCCATCAAGAATTGCGGTGCCAAGCTGCAGCTGCAGCTGGGTACCAACGTGACCAAGGGCCTGGGCGCAGGCGCGAACCCGGAAGTCGGCCGCCAGGCCGCGCTGGAAGACCGTGAGCGCATCATGGACGCGCTGCAGGGTGCGGACATGGTGTTCATCACCGCCGGCATGGGCGGCGGCACCGGCACCGGTGCTGCTCCGGTGGTGGCACAGCTGGCCAAGGAAATGGGCATCCTGACCGTGGCCGTGGTCACCAAGCCGTTCCCGTTCGAAGGCCGACGCCGCATGCAGGTGGCGCTGAAGGGCATCGAGGAACTGAGCCAGCACTGCGACTCGCTGATCACCATCCCGAACGAAAAGCTGATCACCGTGCTGGGCCGCAACGCCACCATGATCCAGGCCTTCCGTGCCGCCAACGACGTGCTGCAGGGCGCCGTGCAGGGCATCGCCGACCTGATCGTGCGTCCGGGCCTGATCAACGTCGACTTCGCCGACGTACGCACCGTCATGTCCGAAATGGGCCTGGCGATGATGGGTACCGGCACCGCCCGTGGCGATGACCGCGCCCAGGCCGCCGCCGAAGCCGCCATCCAGAACCCGCTGCTGGACGACGTCAACCTGGCCGGTGCCAACGGCATCCTGGTCAACATCACCGCCGGCGCCGACTTCACCATGGCCGAGTTCGACGAGATCGGCCGCACCATCGATGGCTTCGCTTCCGAAGACGCCACCGTGGTGGTGGGTACCGTGCTCGACCCGGACATGCAGGACGAAGTGCGCGTGACCGTGGTGGCCACCGGCCTGAACCGCGTCTCGGCCAGCAAGAGCCAGCGCCCGGGCGAGCGCGCACCGATCAAGCTGGTGCGCAACGCGACCACCGGCCAGCCGGAGTTCGGCGACTTCGACAACGGTGGCGACGCCGTGTCCAAGGCCGTCGGCGGCATGGGCCTGGGCCTGCGTCGTGCCAGCAGCGACAGCGTGGCCGCTTCGACCCCGTCGGCGCCGGCCTCCTCGGCCCCGGCTTCGGCTGAACTGCCCAACGATTACCTGGACATCCCGGCGTTCCTGCGCCGCCAGGCGGACTAAGCGGAGCTGCCCGGGGCTTGTCCCCCCCGGGTTGCGCCACCATGTCCTGATAATGCGGGCGCCGGGCCAGGATGGGCCCGGCCGCCTTGCTTGACGCGTGTCCCACCGGCAGCCTGCAGAGGCGTTTCAGCCGGGGTATGGGACCGTGCGTGTTAATCTAGCGTGTCACTTCCGGTCTACCCCCATGATCCAGCAACGCACCCTCAAGAACACGATCCGCGCCACCGGCGTTGGCCTGCACAGCGGTGACAAGGTCTACATGACCCTGCGCCCGGCACCGGTCAACCATGGCATCGTGTTCCGGCGCGTGGACCTGGACCCGGTGGTGGAAGTGCCGGCCAAGGCCGAACTGGTCACCGAAGTGACCCTGTGCACCGGCCTGACCTGCAACGACGCCAAGATCCAGACCGTCGAACACCTGATGTCGGCATTGGCCGGCTTGGGTGTGGACAACATCATCGTCGAACTGTCCTCGGCCGAGCTGCCGATCATGGACGGTTCGTCCGGCCCGTTCGTGTTCCTGCTGCAGTCGGCAGGCATCGTGGAACAGGACGCGCCCAAGCGTTTCATCCGCGTGCTGAAGACCGTGGAAGTGACCGAGGGCGACAAGGTGGCCCGCTTCACCCCGTATGAGGGGTACAAGCTGGGCTTCACCATCCAGTTCGACCACCCGATGATCCCGGCCAAGCAGTCGCGCCAGGAAATCGAGTTCTCGACCATGGCCTACACCAAGGAAATCTCCCGCGCGCGCACCTTCGGCTTCATGCGCGACCTGGAGTACATGCGCGAGCGCAACCTCGGCCTGGGCGGTTCGATGGACAACGCCATCGTGCTCGACGAGTTCCGCGTGCTCAACGAAGACGGCCTGCGCTACGCCGACGAATTCGTGCGCCACAAGATCCTCGATGCGATCGGCGACCTGTACCTGGCCGGTGGCCAGGTGCTGGGTGCCTACGAGGGCTTCAAGTCCGGCCACGCGCTCAACAACAAGCTGGTGCGGGCGCTGATGGCCGACGCCACCGCCTGGGAGTGGGTGACCTATGAGTCGCCGACCGCCGAAGATCCGGTGGTGTACGCCGTTCCGGCCTACGCCTGATCGTTCCAGGTTGTTGAAATAAAACAGGAAAACGCCGCCTTCCAGGGCGGCGTTGTCGTTTCTGGGCGTTGCTGGCTGAATGGCGCAGCGGGTAAAGCGACTGTCGGCTCCGGATCACGGTTTTGTGAACCAGACTGTCTGGAAGCCTGAATATAACGATTATTTAACAACAATCTAACGACTCGACCACCCGGGGCGGCTAGGATGCGACCCGGCCCTCGAAAATGTTTCACGCTGCGGTGACACGCGCGACGGGGATCGGAGCAGGATGCTCCGTTGTCCTCAGGACCCTTGCTTCGGTTTGACCGGGGCATCCTGCAGGGCCGCCAAGGCGTCGCGTAGCCCTTTGTGCGTGGCGGCTGAAACTGCGTGGGGGCCATTCCGGTTGTCGTGCGCTGGGGAGCGCGTGGGAGTGGGAGACGCAGTCTTGATGGTCACCTTGGTGGCCTTCAGCCCGATGGACCGGGCCGCGTCGAGCAACTGGGCTTCGGCAAGCCGCAACTTGGCATGCCAGACCGGTGATTCGACGAGAAAAATGAGGTGTTCCCCGTCCACATTGGCCAGCCGGCAACGGTTGCGCAACGCGGGCGGTAACTGGGGGCGCAACTGACGGTCCAGCGCATCGAGCCACAGGGCACGACGCAGAGGGTTCCCGCTTTTGTCCGCCATCACTGCATCCAGTGCCGGTTTCGGCCTGGTCGCGGGACGAACGCTGGATTTCGGCTCAGACATGAAAACTCACTGATGGCATTCAAAAAGATCGTAATCAAAACGCGTGAAGGGCAGGCCAAATCGCCGATCGCGCGTTTGCGGTTCTATTTCGAGGACCGCCCCCGCGCCCTGCTGGGCAGCGTGCTCGGGGTAGGCTGCATTATCGGCCTTGCCGGTGGCATTGGCGCCAGCGCGCTGAACGACTCGCGCCTGCAGGCCAAGGTCGACCGCCAGGAAGCTGAACTGGCCAAGGTCCAGCGCGATGCGCAGACCCAGGTCAACGCACTGGCCGCCCGGCTGGGCGAGCTGCAGGCACAGGCCACCCGCCTGAACGCCCTCGGCGAGCGCCTGACCCAGATGGGCAAGCTGGAAGACGGCGAGTTCGACTTCAACGAGACCCCCGGCCTGGGTGACGGCGATGCCGGCGGCCCGACCGCGGACATCCCGGTCAAGGACGTCAACGCCGACTTACAGGTGCTGGAGCAGCGCTTCGCTGCTTCAGGCCGCCAGTTGTCGGTGATGGAATCGCTGATGTTCGACCACCAGCTGCAGCAGAACGCCGTGCCCTCGCGCATGCCGATCCGCAACAGCTACGTCACCTCCGGCTTCGGCACCCGTGCCGACCCGTTCGGCCGCGGTGCCGCCACCCACAAGGGCATGGACTTCCACGCCCGCGTCGGCGACCCGGTGATGTCCGTGGCCGATGGCGTGGTCAGCTTCTCCGGCGTGAAGGGCGGCTACGGCAACGTGGTCGACGTCGACCATGGCAACGGCTATGTCACGCGCTACGCGCACAATTCGCGCCTGGTGGTGAAGGTCGGTGACCTGGTCCGTGCCGGCCAGGAAGTGGCCAAGGCCGGTTCCACCGGCCGCTCCACCGGTGCCCACGTGCACTTCGAGGTGTGGGAGAACGGCAACGTGGTCAACCCGCGCAAGTTCCTCGGCGACGGCGGCAATACCCCGGTCGGCCGCATCAGCCGCGGTTGAACCCAACGCCGGGCATGGCCCGGCGCTACCGGGCCAAGGTGGTAGCGCGGGGCCACGCCCCGCGAGCGCGCAGCGCGGTCGATCCGACCCCGTTCCCGGTTCCGCAGACGCCCACGGGGTTGAAACCCCAGCGGCCCGTCCCAAGCTACAATGGGTGTTGCCATCGACAGGGCGCCAGGCGCCCTGTTTCGTTTGCGGCGATCGGATCCCCGGGGGGGAGGCCGGGCCGCTGTGTCCATCCAACCCGGTTCCTTCAATGATCAACAGCCTGCTTACCCGCGTATTTGGCAGTCGTAACGAACGACAGCTGCGCCAGCTCAACCGCATCGTCGCCAAGATCAATGCGCTGGAGCCGGAGATCGAGAAGCTTTCCGACGAGCAGCTGCAGGCCAAGACGCCGGAGTTCAAGCAGCGCATCGCCGGCGGTGAAGCCCTGGACAAGGTGCTGCCGGAAGCGTTCGCGGTCTGCCGCGAAGCCGGCCGCCGCGTGCTGGGCATGCGCCACTACGACGTGCAGCTGATCGGCGGCATGGTGCTTCACCTGGGCAAGATCGCAGAAATGCGCACCGGTGAAGGCAAGACCCTGGTCGCGACCCTGCCGGTGTACCTGAACGCGCTGGAAGGCAAGGGCGTGCACGTGGTCACCGTCAACGACTACCTGGCCCGCCGCGATGCCGCGCAGATGGGCAAGCTGTACAACTGGCTGGGCCTGAGCGTGGGCGTGGTCTACCCGGGCATGCCGCACAGCGACAAGCGCGAGGCCTATGCCTCGGACATCACCTACGGCACCAACAACGAATTCGGTTTCGACTACCTGCGCGACAACATGGCGCTGTCCAAGGCCGACCGCTACCAGCGCGGCCTGCACTACGCCATCGTCGACGAAGTCGACTCCATCCTGATCGACGAAGCGCGTACCCCGCTGATCATCTCCGGCCCGGCCGATGATTCCCCGGAGCTGTACATCCGCGTCAACCGCGTCGTGCCGAACCTGGTCAAGCAGGAAGTGGAAGACGGCGAGGGCGACTTCTGGGTCGACGAGAAGGGCAAGCAGGTGCACCTGTCCGAAGCGGGCATGGAGCATGCCGAGCAGCTGCTGGTGGAAGCCGGCATCCTCGACGGCGAAACCGAAGGCCTGTACGCGCCGCAGAACCTGACCGTGGTCCACCACCTCAACGCCGCCCTGCGCGCGCACGCCATCTACCAGCGTGACGTGGACTACATCGTGCGCGACGGCGAAGTGGTCATCGTCGACGAATTCACCGGCCGTACCCTGGCCGGCCGCCGCTGGTCCGACGGCCTGCACCAGGCGGTGGAAGCGAAGGAAGGCGTGCCGGTCCAGCGCGAGAACCAGACGCTGGCGAGCATCACCTTCCAGAACCTGTTCCGCATGTACAAGAAGCTGTCCGGCATGACCGGTACGGCCGATACCGAAGCGTTCGAGTTCCAGAGCATCTACGGCCTGGAAGTGGTGGTCATCCCGACCAACCGCCCGACCATCCGCAAGGACAGCCCTGACCAGGTGTTCCTCAACCGCAAGGGCAAGTTCAATGCGGTGCTGGCCGACATCGAAGAGTGCGCCAAGCGCGGCCAGCCGGTGCTGGTGGGTACCACCTCGATCGAAACCTCGGAAATGCTGTCCGAGCACCTGAGCAAGGCCGGCGTGAAGCACGAAGTGCTCAACGCCAAGCAGCATGACCGCGAAGCGACCATCGTTGCCAACGCCGGTCGCCCGGCCGCCGTGACCATCGCCACCAACATGGCCGGCCGCGGTACCGACATCGTGCTCGGCGGTTCGCTGGAAGCGGAAATCCACGAGCTGGGCGAGGGCGCGACCGACGAGCAGAAGGCGGCGGTCAAGGCCGAATGGCAGAAGCGCCATGACGCGGTGAAGGCTGCTGGCGGCCTGCACATCGTGGGCACCGAGCGCCACGAATCGCGCCGTATCGACAACCAGCTGCGTGGCCGTTCCGGCCGCCAGGGTGACCCGGGTTCGTCCCGCTTCTACCTGTCGCTGGAAGACAACCTGATGCGCATCTTCGCCTCCGACTGGGTGCAGAAGGCCATGCGCATGATGGGCATGAAGGAAGACGACGTCATCGAGGACCGCCTGGTCAGCCGCCAGATCGAAAAGGCGCAGCGCAAGGTCGAGGCCCACAACTTCGACATCCGCAAGAACCTGCTGGACTTCGACGACGTCAACAACGACCAGCGCAAGGTGATCTACGCCCAGCGCGACGAGCTGCTGGACGCCGAATCGGTGAAGGACAACGTCGACGGCATCCGCGACGACGTGATCTTCGACGTGGTCGCCCGCTTCGTGCCGCCGAACTCGGTGGACGAGCAGTGGGACCTGCGTGGCCTGGAAGCGACCCTGGAGTCGGACTTCGGCCTGCAGATGTCGCTGGTGGACATGGTCAAGTCGCACGAGGAACTGGACGCCGAAGGCATCGCTGCGAAGGTGCTGGAGCGCGTCAACCAGCACTTCGCCGAGAAGGAAGCCGGCGTGGGCGAGGAAACCATGCGCGCGCTGGAAAAGCACGTCATGCTGACCGTGCTCGACCAGAGCTGGAAGGAACACCTGGCCCGCATGGACTACCTGCGCCAGGGCATCTACCTGCGTGGTTACGCGCAGAAGCAGCCCAAGCAGGAGTACAAGAAGGAAGCCTTCGAGCTGTTCTCGGACATGCTGGAGAACGTCAAGCGCGAAGTGGTGACCCTGCTGGCACGCGTGCGCATCCGCAGCGACGAGGAAGTGCAGGCGCTGGAAGCGGCCGAGCGGCAGCAGGTGGAAGCCCGCCTGAGCCAGTCGCAGTTCCAGCACCAGGACGCCGGCAGCTACAGCGCCGACGAAGAAGCGGCACAGGTGGAAGCCGCCCAGCAGGGCGGGAGCCCGCTGCAGCGTGACGAGCCGAAGATCGGCCGCAACGATCCGTGCCCCTGCGGCAGTGGCAAGAAGTACAAGCACTGCCACGGCCAGCTGAGCTGACCCCAGCAAGCCCCGCGAAAGCGGGGCTTCTTCGTTGTGGCTGGGGCGATGGCCGCGCCGGGCCGGCGGCCGGCATTGCGCGGCGCCCTGCCGATTCGGCATCCTGTCCCCATGCCTTCCCCGAAACGATCGATCCATGTCGTGGCCGGCGTCATCACCGACGTCCGTGGCCGCGTGCTGCTCAACCGCCGTACCGAGAACCGCGACATGGCCGGCCTGTGGGAATTCCCCGGCGGCAAGCGCGAGGCCGGCGAGAGTTCCGAACAGGCGCTGGTGCGTGAGCTGCGCGAAGAGCTCGGCATCGAGGCCGAGATCGGCGAGTGGATCATGGACGTGCCGCAGCACTACCCGGACAAGCACCTGACCCTGGAGGTGCGGCACATCCGCAGCTGGAAGGGCACCCCGCGCGGGCGCGAGGGCCAGGCCATCACCTGGGTGGCGCCGGACAAGCTGGGCCGCTATTCGATGCCGCCGGCCGACCTGCCGGTGGTGGCCGCGCTGCGCCAGCCCGACCGCTACCTGATCACCCCGGCGCCGGAAGAAGGCGAGGCCGGCGTGCAGCGCTGGCAGGACCAGCTGCAGCAGGCGGTGGCCACGGGCCAGCAGCGCATCCAGCTGCGCCTGCCGGCCGCGCACCCGCAGCGGCAGGTGCTGATCGAGCAGGCCCTGCAGGCGCACCGGCAGGGCGTGCAATGGCTGCTCAACCGCGATATCGAACTGGCCCGCGCGCTGGGCATCGGCGTGCACCTGGGCAGCGAACAGCTGCTGGCCCTGCAGGAACGACCGCTGCCGGAGGGCCAGCTGGTGGCTGCCTCCTGCCATGACCTGGCGCAGCTGCAGGCAGCGCAGCGGCTGGGCTGCGATTTCGCGGTGCTCGGCCCGGTGCAGGCCACGGCCAGCCACCCCGGAGCCACCCCGCTGGGCTGGGAGGCGTTCGCCGCGTTGCGGGCGCAGGTGTCGCTGCCGATCTACGCGCTGGGCGGGCTGGATGCAGGCCAGGTCAGCCAGGCCCGTCGCCACGGCGGGCAGGGCATCGCCGCGATCCGCGGG
This sequence comes from Stenotrophomonas sp. PFBMAA-4, assembly GCF_030053215.1. NCBI lineage: Bacteria > Pseudomonadati > Pseudomonadota > Gammaproteobacteria > Lysobacterales > Lysobacteraceae > Stenotrophomonas > Stenotrophomonas sp. PFBMAA-4. Next base: position 99,732 of record NZ_JASGBW010000008.1, read on the forward strand.
CTGTGGCCGGGCGGGTAGCGCGGGGCTTCTGGCCCTTCGCCGGGCATGGCCCGGCGCTACCCCGCCGCAGGACGCCGGTAGATCCACGCCATGCGTGGATAGGGTCGGTCTCGCCCGCCGTCAGTAGATCCACGCCATGCGTGGATGCGGCCCTACAACGTGATCCAGAAACACCCGTACTGCCGCCGCAGCCCCAGCACCGTCGCCGCGCGCGCCGCACTGCCCGGCAGGGTCTGTTCCAGGCGCAGGCCGACCGGATGCCGTGGCGCCGTCGGCTCCGGGTCGGATCCCTGCGCAGCAGGGCTCTGACCCTCATCCGGTTGCACCTCATCAACCTGCTGCGGATACACCGGCACCACGTCCACCAGCGGGCGTCGCACCACCGATTCCAGCTGGCCAAGGATGCGCTGCGCGCCGGCATCGGACACCGCGCTCCACAGGTACAGCGTGGACAGCCGGTTGACGTCCTGGGTGTTCACCGCGTCGTGCAGGGCCTGCACCAGCTCGCTCAGGCGGCGAGGGCAGCTGGCGCCCAAGCTGTCGCGCTGCAGGGTACTGCCGGCCGGTGGCGGCGGCGGGCGCCGCGACTGCGCGCCCACGCTGTCACAGGGACGGTCGGTATAGACGCTCTGGCCCTGCGCATCGGTGCAGCGGTTCAAGCGCGTGGATTGGGCGTGGGCGTCGATGCTGGCAGCGGACAACAGCACCAGCAGCAGGGACAGGACGGCTTTCATCGCCACAGGGTAGCGTTGAACGCGACAACACAGTGCGCTTTCAGCCGTTCAGCAGCTTCAGCACCGACACCGTCGGCTTGGCCAGGTTCAGCGTGTAGAAGTGCAGGCCGGGTGCGCCGCCTTCGACCAGCCGCTGGCACAACTTGGCCACGACTTCGGCACCGAACGCACGCACCGACTCACTGTCGTCGCCATAGGCCAGCATCTTGCGGCTGATCCAGCGCGGGATCTCGGCGCCGCACTGTTCGGAGAACCGCCGCAGCTGGCTGAAGTTGGCGATCGGCATTATGCCCGGGGTGATCGGCACCTGCACGCCCAGCCGCTGCACTTCATCGACGAAGTGGAAGTACGCGTCGGCGTTGTAGAAGTACTGGGTGATGGCCGCATCGGCGCCGGCATCGACCTTGGCCTTGAAGTGCTTCAGGTCGGTCAGTGCGTCCGGTGCCTGCGGATGCGTTTCCGGGTAGGCGCCCACTTCGATGCGGAAGGCATCGCCGTGCTCGGCGCGGATGAAGGCGATCAGTTCGGACGCATAGCGCATGTCGCCGGGGAAGCCCATGCCCGATGGCAGGTCACCGCGCAGCGCGACCAGGCGCCGGCAACCGATGGCGCGGTACAGCTTGAGCAGCTCGCGGATTTCCTGCCGGGTGCCGCCGACGCAGGACAGGTGCGGCGCCGCATCGAAGCCATGGTGCTGGTTGAGGTGGCGCACCGTCTCGGAGGTGTAGCTGAGGGTGGAGCCGCCGGCACCGAAGGTGCAGGACACGTACTCGGGGGCATACGCCTTCAGGCGGGCGGCGGTTCGGTCCAGCTGGCCACGCTGCTCATCGGTCTTGGGTGGGTAGAACTCGAAGCTGATGGCGGTCATGGCACGGGCAGTGGCAGCGGGTGCGGTTGAGTATATCTCTCCATCAAGATGGATGCGAAGCATGGGGGCGTGAAGAGGCGGCAGGGCGTGGCGACCGTTCACCCGGCGTGGCGGCCGTTGCTCCGGAACTGCACCCCGGCGGCGCCCATCGCGGCCACGCTGGCCGCACCCCCCACGCACCCGCCCCTGGAAGGAACACCCGATGAAGATGATCCTGGCGATGTACTACGCGATGAAGGCCCTGGCCCGGCTGGCCATGCTGGGCATGGCGATGGCCGTGCTCGGCTCGGGCGCTGCCCATGCCGCCGAGGCAGCCCCGGCCGGCACCGGCAAGCTGCAGGTCGAGGTGGTCGGCCACGGCCGCGCGTTGCTGATGATCCCCGGTTTGAACAGCAGCGCCGAGGTCTGGCGCGAGACCTGCCTGGCGTTGAAGGATGTGCAGTGCCACCTGGTGCAGCTGCCGGGCTTTGCCGGTGCCCGCGCGGCCGCGCCGCGTCCGGCGGATTTCCTGTCGGCCATGCGCGACCAGCTGCTGGCCTACGTGCATGACCAGAAGCTGGACCATCCGGCCGTGATCGGCCACAGCCTGGGCGGCGTGCTGACCCTGCAGATGGCGGTGAAGGAACCGGACGCATTGGGGCCGCTGGTCATCGTCGACTCGCTGCCGTTCTACGCGGGCATGCAGAACCCGCAGGCGACCGCACTGAGCGTGCAGCCGATGGCCGAACAGATGCGCACGGCCATGCTGGCTGCGGACCCGGCCAGCTACCAGGCGCAGGCCGAAGCGGCGCTGGCTCCTCTGACCAACAGTGCCGCGCGCCTGCCCGAACTGAAGCGCTGGGGCCGCGACAGCGATCGCGCCACCACCGCCGATGCGATGTACTCGCTGCTGGTGACCGACCTGCGCAGCGACGTGGCCGGTATCCAGTCACCGACGCTGGTGCTGGGCGCCTGGGCGTCCTACAAGGCAATGGGGGCGACCGAAGCATCGGCGCGTGCGATCTTCCAGTCGCAGTACGCCGCGCTGCCGGGTGTACGCATCGAACTGAGCGCGACCGGCCACCACTTCCTGATGTGGGATGATCCGCAATGGCTGCGTGGGCAGGTGCAGGCGTTCCTTGACAGCCACCGCTGACCCTTCCGTCCCCGCCGGCCATTGCCATGCCCGAATCGACCTCCACGCTGCGCTTCTGGTTGATCAACACCCTCGGCTGGGCGCTGTTCTGCGTGGTCAGCCTCGCCATGACCGGCGCGTTTGGTGGCGGCAGCAGCAGTGGGAGCACGCTCATCAGCGTCGGCCTGGGCGTGCTGCTGTATGCCATCAGCGGCAGCGTGCGCGCACTGGCCCTGCGGCGCCACTGGTGGCGGCTGGACCTGGGCGCGCTGGTGCTGCGGCTGGCGTTGGCGGTGCTGCTGGGTGCAGCACTGGCGCAACTGCTGCTGACGGCGGTGCTGCAGCCGGCGCTGGCACTGGGCTGGGTGGATTTCGGCGGCCGATCGGGTGATTTCCGCCCGGTCGCACGCCTGCTCTACTGGCTCAACACCGTGCTGATGCTGGGGCTGTGGACCGCGTTGTGGGCCGGCCTGCACGGCGTGCGCAGTGCGCGCCAGGCCGAACTTGCGCGCCTGCGTGCCGAAGCCGAACGCAGTGCGCTGGAGCGCGATGCGCTGCGCGCGCGCTTGAACCCGCACTTCATGTTCAACGCGTTGAACAACCTGCGCGCGCTGATCCTCGAAGACCCCGAGCGCGCACGGCAGATGGTCACCGATCTGTCGCGCACGCTGCGCCATGCACTGGAGCACGCGCGCAGCGAGGAGGCCGTGCTGGCCGACGAGCTGGCCGTGGTGCAGGATTATCTGGCTGTTGAAGCCGTGCACTACGAACAGCGCCTGCAGGTGCACTTCGAAGTGAGTGGCGAAGCCGCGCAGGCGCGCCTGCCGGTGATGGCGCTGCAGCTGCTGGTGGAAAATGCGATCAAGCACGGCATCGCCGTGTGTCCTGGCGGCGGCGAGGTACGTATCAGCGCGCAGTGCAGCGGCGGCCTGCTGCGGCTGCAGGTCGACAATCCGCTGGGTGTGGCCGCCGCAGGCAATGCCGCCGCAACCGCCGGGCATGGCGTCGGCCTGGCCTACCTGCGTTCGCAGCTGGGCCGCGGTGGCCGCTTCCATCTGCAACCGTTGGACGGCCGCATGCAGGCCCTTCTGGAGATTCCGCAATGCGCACGACCCTGAATGTCCTGATCGTCGATGACGCGCGCCTGGCGCGGCAGGAACTCCGCACGCTGCTGGCGGCGCTGCCGTGGGTGCAGTGCGTGGGCGAGGCCGATGACGTGCCGGCCGCGCGCGAGGCGATCGCCCGATTGAAACCCGACCTCGTGCTGCTGGACGTGCAGATGCCCTCCGGCACCGGCTTCGATGTGCTTGATGGCCTGGAACATGCGCCGGCCGTGGTGTTCGTCACCGCCTACGATGCGTATGCGGTGCGCGCGTTCCAGACCAATGCGCTGGATTACCTGGTCAAGCCGGTGGAAGCGCCGCGCCTGCATGAAGCGCTGGAACGCGTGCGCCAGCGCGATGTGCCTGCCGCGCCGCCGGTGACCGCAGGTGGCAGCTTGAGCGCGCAGGACCAGGTGTTCGTGCGTGATGGCGAGCGTTGCTGGTTCGTGGCTGTGGGCGAGATCCGCCGGCTGGTGGTGGATGGCAACTACACCCGCCTGTGGTTCCGCGACCAGAACGCGCTGCTGGCACGCAGCCTGAGCGCGCTGGAAGCACGCCTGCCAGCCGAGCTGTTCTTCCGCGCCAACCGCAACACGCTGGTGAACCTGCGGCGCATCCGCAGCGTTACGCCCAGCATTGCCGATGGCTACGACCTGACGCTGGATGATGGCAGCGAGGTGGAAGTCTCACGCCGGCAGGCGCGCGAGCTGCGCGAGCGGATGGCGCTGTAGCCGGGCGCACCGGTTACCCTGTGCGCCTGATATTCCAACCCGGCACACCATGTCCATCGTCCTCACTGAATTCGCCCGTCCCCGCCTGTTCCCGCGCGTGCCGCGCGCCAACACCATCCAGGACATCAGCGCCGAACAGTTCCAGGCGCACCTCAACGCGCATGCGCCGCTGAAAGTGCTCGACGGCTATGCGCCGTTCTGCAAGCTGTTCGTGTACGAGAACTGGACCAGCACGCGCTGCCTGACCGTGCCGGTCACCGAGGCCAACCGCCACCTGCTGCGCAGCGGCTACGAAGCGCGCAACCGCGAGGAACTGCCGGTGCTGGTGCGCTGGTTCGAGGGCGTGGAATCGCCGCGCGCGAATTACCTGGTAGTGATCCTGTACAGCGCCGAACAGCTGGCGAAGGAAGGCTCGCCGATCGACGCGGACTGGGGCATCGTCGGCTGCATCTACACCGCCGAGCCGGAAGAAGTGCCGATGGCGCCGATCACCATGATGCGCAACGCGCTGGGCGTGGAGGAGGGCGGGTCCGGCGTGCCACTGGACCGCGAGTCCTACCAGCGCGCCGTGCAGTTCTGGGAGAACAACGCCAACTGGCGGCCGTAACTCCGCCTGTGCTGCGAATGTCGTAACTGCCCGCTTGTGCCCGGTGATGCAGGCTGTGAGGGATGGGAAATTCGATGCGGCAGAGTCCACGCTGATGCCCGCGCCTTGGACGTTTCCGGGTACGCTGACGCACTGTGCCTCGCTGCGGTGTGAACGCGTGCCTCATTCCGTGTCCGCATATCACTAGACTGCCCGCCTTCTCGGATCGGGTGGCGGAAATGAAGACGGTAGGCACATTCGTAATTGCGGTTGCGGTGGTTGCGCTTCTTTCTGCCGGATGTTCAACGTTGACACCGAAAGAGACGGTGGCGACCGCTGGCTGCAGCATGCTGCCTGAGGACGTCCGGTACATCGACGCACGCGTGCGGGTCGTCGGTCTGACGCAGGATGGTGCGGGCTGCCATTTCCATGCAGTCGCGAAGAATGCCGCCGCGGCGCGTACGCAGACGCGGCTGCTGGGCAGGCTGGCCAAGCTGCGTTGCAGGGAGGTCGTCGTTGATGATTCCAGCGAGCGCGTTGCCGCACAGGACACAAACGCGGCTGGCGTGGCAATGCGGATCACCCTTCGTACAAAGTCTGGCAGGCCCTGCAAGCCATCCAAGGCCACGACTGGGGATCCGCCTGCTGTGGATCCGTACCAGGGTGGGCTTTACAGCACGTATTCGTTGCCTCCGCGTTACCCGAAAGAGGCATTCCGGGAAGGGCGTCAGGGGGAAGTTCTGGTAATTTTCCTCATTGATGGGAAACATCAGACGATCGGCGCAATGCTGGATCGGTCCAGCGGCTACGACGACATGGACGAGGCTGCGGTGGAGGCTGCAGAGGATTGGAAGTTTGATGCAGTCGGAGATGTTCCGGAAATTTCCCTGCTTCGTGTGCCAATGAACTTTGAGCTGTAACAAATGGGGTCAGAGCCCTTTCCGGTGGAAAGGGATCTGACCCTTCGTCAGGCGGCTTTCCACTCCCACCATGGGTAATGGTATTCGCGGTCGGTCGCTTCCCAGCGCTGGTTACACTGCGTGCAGGCGACGTGGTGGCATTCGCCCCAGCCATCCTCGGCGTCGCCCACCGAGAGCAGCTGCATCTGCCCCTGTGCGATCAGCTTGCGCGGATCGAAGAACAGATACGTCGGCGTGAGCGCGCACAGGCAGCCGGCCTGCGCCTGCCAGTAGCGCAGGCGTTTCAGCGCAGACTGCAGATGCACCTGGTTGGCCAGCAGCGCACCGCCCAGCGTCACCCCGGCGCAGGCGTGTTCGATGCGGTCGGCATGCGGCGCCAGTGCATCCAGCAGCGCCTGATCGAACGTCACCGCGACCCGGCAGGCCGAGGCATGGATGCGCGTGGCATCGCCACTGAGCAGGTCCTGCAGCAGGGCATCGGCTGCGGACATCAGCGGGCCTTCCCGATGGGCGCGTAATGCCCGGCGGTCAGGCGCAGCAGATCGGCCGGGGCCAGTTCCACTTCCAGGCCACGGCGGCCGGCGCTGACGTGCAGCGTCGGCAGCGCCTGTGCGCTGGCATCGAGGAAGCTGCGCAGGCGCTTCTTCTGCCCGAGCGGGCTGATGCCGCCGACCAGGTAGCCGGTGGCACGCTGCGCGGCATCGGCGGCGGCCATCTCGCACTTCTTGCAGCCCGCGGCTTCGGCCAGCGCCTTCAGGTCCAGCTGCCCGGCCACCGGCACGATCGCCACCAGCAGTTCGTGGGTTTCGGTGCTGGCCAGCAGCGTCTTGAACACCTGCGCGGGGTCCAGGCCCAGCTTCTCCACGGCTTCGCCACCGTAGGACTCGGCGTGTGCGTCGTGCACGTAGCTGCGGACGGTGTGGGCGATTTTCTCGCGCTTGAGCAGATTGATGGCGGGAGTCATGGGGGCATCGTAGCGCGCGCGGGGCGGGTTGCCTTGACCGAGGCTCCTGCCAGGCGCAGCGCGGTGATAATGGACGGTCGTCACTGCCTGGACATCGAACATGCGCGCTCCGCAATGCCTTCATGACCTGACCCTGGATGCCGGACCGTGCGCGGGGCCGTACCCGCCGCAGGGCTTCTGGCCGGTCGCCGAAGGCGCGCTGGGGAATGGCGACCAGTTTGGTCTGTACTGGCCGCTGGGGCGCGAAGCGGAGCCGCCGGTGGTCTGCGAGATGTTCCATGACGAAGGGCGCATGGTCTTCAGTCATTCGTCGCTGGATGCCTTCGCCCGATGGCTGGATGCCGGTGGCGGCTGGGACGGTGACGATGAAGAACGCGATCCACGCGAGCACGAGGTTGCAGATGCGGATTCGCCGTTGCTCCTGGTCGAGCGCGCGCAATGGCATGTGCAGGCCGCTGCGCCGGCCGAAGCCATCGTGCTGCTGGAAGATGCCTGCGGCCGCTTTCCTGAGCTGCAGCGGGCATGGGCGATGCTGGCAGGGCAGCAGATGCGCCTGGGGCAGCACGCGGCGGCCGTGGCGTCGGCACGTGCGGCGGTCCTGGCGAACTGGGCATTCGGCATTCCCGAGCCCGGTGTACTGCGCATCCTGCGTGCAGCCGATGCGGCCGGCGATCCTGTGCTGGCGATGGCCCAGCAGATGGGGTTTGCTTTCGGTGGCGCCAAGACCAATCCGGACTATGCCCTGCTGCAGTCCTGCATCGAACGCTGTTGGGAGGCGGGTGACACGATGGCGGCGCTGCGCCTGAGCCAGAATCGCTGCTATGCGCTCAGCGCCGAGACCGTTTCATTCCAGCAGCGCGAGGGATTCGATCTGGCTTCCTGGCAGCGCGACTTCGCCGCGCATTGCCAAAGCGCCTTGCAGGATGATCGGCAGCGAATGTAGCGCCACGACCACCGCGTGGTTCGGCAGAGGGGTCGGAACGCAGAACGGGCGCCCGAAGGCGCCCGTTCCGTGTGCATCCGATGCTGGGGTCAGAGCCCTTTCCTGCGGAAAGGGATCCGACCCCGGGCACGACATCAGTAGCGGTAGTGGTCCGGCTTGAACGGGCCTTCCACCGGCACGCCGATGTAGTCGGCCTGTTCCTGGGTCAGGGTGGTCAGCTTCACGCCGATCTTTTCCAGGTGCAGGCGGGCCACTTCTTCGTCCAGGTGCTTGGGCAGCAGGTAGACCTTCTTCTCGTAGCTGTCCTTGTTGGCCCACAGGTCGATCTGGGCCAGGGTCTGGTTGGCGAACGAGTTGGACATGACGAAGCTCGGGTGGCCGGTGGCGCAGCCCAGGTTCACCAGGCGGCCTTCGGCCAGCAGGAAGATCGCATTGCCGTTCGGGAAGATGTACTTGTCCACCTGCGGCTTGATGTTGACGTGCTGCACGCCCTTGAAGCCCACCAGCGCATCGACCTGGATCTCGTTGTCGAAGTGGCCGATGTTGCAGACGATGGCCTGGTCCTTCATCGCGCTCAGGTGCTCGATGCGGATGATGTCCTTGTTGCCAGTGGTGGTGACGTACAGGTCGGCACGGCCCAGGGTCGATTCGATGGTGTTGACTTCATAGCCTTCCATCGCCGCCTGCAGGGCGCAGATCGGGTCGATCTCGGTGACGATGACGCGCGCGCCGTAGGCACGCAGCGACGCGGCGCAGCCCTTGCCCACGTCGCCGTAGCCGCAGACCACGGCCACCTTGCCGGCCAGCATCACGTCCATCGCGCGCTTCAGGCCATCGGCCAGCGACTCGCGGCAGCCGTACAGGTTGTCGAACTTGCTCTTGGTGACCGAGTCGTTGACGTTGATCGCCGGGATCAGCAGCGTGCCGGCCTGGGCCAGCTGGTACAGGCGGTGCACGCCGGTGGTGGTCTCTTCGGAGACGCCCTTCCAGTCCTTCACCACGCGGCCCCAGTAACCCGGGCGCTCGGTGGCCACGCGCTTGAGCAGGTTCTTGATGACCTGTTCTTCGTGCGAGGAGGAGGCGGTGTTGACCCAGTCGCTGCCGTTTTCCAGCTCGTAGCCCTTGTGGATCAGCAGGGTCACGTCACCGCCGTCGTCCACCACCAGCTCCGGACCGGTCAGGGTGCCGTCGGCCAGGGTGAAGGTCAGCGCGTCCAGGGTGCAGTCCCAGTACTCTTCCAGGGTTTCGCCCTTCCAGGCGAACACCGGGGTGCCGGTGGCGGCGATGGCCGCAGCGGCGTGGTCCTGGGTCGAGAAGATGTTGCAGGAGGCCCAGCGCACGTCGGCGCCGATGTCCTTCAGGGTCTCGATCAGCACCGCGGTCTGGATGGTCATGTGCAGCGAGCCGGTCACGCGCACGCCCTTCAGCGGCAGGCTGGTGGCGTGCTTGCGGCGGATCGACATCAGGCCCGGCATCTCGTGCTCGGCGATGTCCAGTTCCTTGCGACCCCAGTCGGCCAGGGTGATGTCGCGGATCTTGTAGTCACCTTCGGTGGAGAAGGTCTTGGCAACAGCGTTCATGCAGTAGCTCCGGTTGTGGGCGAGCGGGTACTCGCATCTAGCCGGGCGCCGTTGTTACAAAGCCACCTTACCGAGCCTGGCCGGGCCTCAGGGGTTCCGGTCGCAGCGCCCCTCGGCAGGGGAGAACGCCCAGTATATCGCGGCCCCGGGGCGGAACCGGAGCGACCCAACCATCGGCAGATGGGGCGCGGGTCGGTGCCTGTTAAGGTCGAGGGTCTTCACCCAACCAAAACAGGAAGATCGATGAGCAAGCACGCGCGCCGCAGCCGGCGCTGGACCGGCCTGGTCCTGTCCATGGCCCTGCTGGCGGTGGTCCCGCAGGCCTGGTCCGCCGACAGCCCGCAGGTGGCGGCGGCCAAGGGCGAAACCGGCTATGAGCTGCCGTCGGCCGCGCTGCAGGCGGTGGTGGATGCGCCGCGTGCGCCCAGCCTGTTCCTGTCGCCGCGCCGCGACGTGGCCGCGCTGATGCAGATGCCGTCGCTGCCGTCGATCCAGGTGGTGGCCCAGCCGGAACTGAAGCTGGCCGGCATCCGCATCAACCCGCGCACGTTCTCCGACAGCCGCTTCAGCTTCGGCGAGAAGCTGTGGCTGATGAACGTGGCCGACGGCAAGGAACTGCAGATCAGCGGCCTGCCGCCGCAGCTGTCGATTGCAGGCCTGGCCTGGTCGCCCGACCAGAAGTGGCTGGCCTTCAACCAGGTCGACGCCGCCAGCGGTGCCAACGAGCTGTGGCTGGTGGATGTGGCCAGCGGCAGTGCGCGCCGCCTGCAGGCCAACCTCAACACGGTGTTCGGCGACGGTTACCAGTGGCTGCCCGACAGCCGCGGCCTGATCGTGATGACCCGCGTGGCCAACGCGGGCGATCCGCCGCCGGCCGATGGCGTTCCCACCGGCCCGGCCGTGCAGCAGACCGGCAAGAGCACCGGCGTGGTGTCCATCCGCACCTACCAGGATCTGCTGAAGAACCAGGCCGATGCGAAGCTGTTCGACTACTACGCCAACGCCCAGCCGATGCAGGTCAGCCTGGACGGGCAGGCGCGTGCCATCGGCATGGCGGGCATCTACCTGGGCCTGAGCGTGTCGCCGGATGGCAACTACCTGCTCAGCCAGCGCGTGCAGCGCCCGTATTCGTACGTGGTGCCGGTGGGCAGCTTCCCGCGCCGCATCGAGGTGCTCGACCGCAACGGCCAGCTGGCCCACAGCGTGGCCTCGCGCCCGCTGGTGGAGGGCCTGCCGACCGGCAATGATGCCGAAGTGACCGGCGTGCGCGACATCAGCTGGCGCGCCGATGCGCCGGCCACCCTGGTCTGGGCCGAAGCGCAGGACGGTGGTGACCCGAACCGCGACGCCAAGGTGCGCGATGCGGTGTTCATGCAGGCCGCGCCGTTCGAGAAGCCGCCGGTGACCCTGGCCCAGCTGGGCAGCCGCTTTGCTGGCATCACCTGGGGCCGTGGCGACCTGGCCCTGCTCAGCGAATCGTGGTGGAAGACGCGCAACACCAAGACCTGGCGGATCGCCCCGGACGATGCGGCGCAGTCGCCGCAGCTGCTGTGGGACCGCGATGCGCAGGACCGCTACAACGATCCGGGCCGCGCCGGCGTGGTGCGCGACGTCAACGGCCGCAGCCGCCTGCAGACCACCGCCGATGGCCGCAGCATTTTCCTGTACGGGCAGGGTGCATCGCCGGAAGGCGATCGTCCGTTCGTCGACCGCTTCGACATCGAAAGCCGCAAGGCCACCCGCCTGTTCCATTCGCAGGCGCCGGTGTATTCGGCACCGGTCGCGCTGCTGGACCAGGAAGGCGAATCGCTGCTGCTGACCCGCGAAAGCCCGGACGCGCCGAGCAATTTCTACGTGCAGTCGCTGGCGCAGGCCGATGCCGCACCGCGCGCGCTGACCCACTTCGCCCACCCGCTGCCGCAGCTGAAGGGCGTGCAGAAGGAGCAGATCCGCTACAAGCGTGCCGATGGCGTGGACCTGACCGCGACGCTGCTGCTGCCGCCGGGTTACGACCCCAAGCGCGATGGCCCGCGGCCGCTGCTGATGTGGGCCTACCCGGGTGAGTTCAAGAGCGCTGCGGCCGCCAGCCAGGTGACCGACTCGCCGTACCGCTTCAACGCGATCAGCTACTGGGGGCCGCAGGCGTTCCTGGCCAAGGGCTACGTAGTGCTGGCCAGCCCGACCATGCCGATCATCGGCGAGGGCGACAAGGAACCCAACGACACCTACATCGAGCAGCTGGTGGCCAATGCACAGGCCGCCGTGGATGAAGTGGTGCGCCGTGGCGTGACCGACCGCGAGCACATCGCCATCGGTGGCCATTCCTACGGTGCGTTCATGACCGCCAACCTGCTGGCGCACACCCGCCTGTTCAAGGCCGGCATCGCCCGCAGCGGCGCCTACAACCGCACGCTCACTCCGTTCGGTTTCCAGGCCGAGGAGCGCAACTACTGGCAGGCGCAGGACGTCTACCAGAAGATGGCGCCGTTCAATTACGCCGACAGGATCAAGGATCCGATCCTCTTCATCCACGGCGTGGACGACAACAACTCCGGCACGTTCCCGCTGCAGAGCGAGCGCATGTTCGCCGCGGTGAAGGGCCTGGGCGGCACGGCACGGTTGGTGATGCTGCCGAACGAATCGCACGCCTACCGCGCACGCGAGTCGATCATGACCATGCTGGCCGAGAGCGAGCGCTGGCTGGAACAGACCATCGGTCCGGCCGAGCAGGGCAAGGCAAAGAAGAAGCGTTGACCCGCGCGCGATGATGGCGGCCCCTGCAACGGGGGCCGCCTGTGCGGCTGCGCCGCCGCCCGGGCATGGGCTCGGGCGCTACACGTGTAGAGCCGAGCCCATGCTCGGCTGCATCTGCACCGGATACGTGCAGATGAAACCATTCCTGCAGCGCAGCAACGGCTTCGAACTGGGGTAGGCTTGGCGACGGATCATGCCCCGAGGTTCGTGCGTCGCCGATGAACGAGTACCGCAGCAGCATCGAATTCGCTTCCCCCGATCTTCCGCTTCGCGATGATGTGCGCCGCCTTGGTGCACTGGTCGGCGACCTGCTGGTCGAACAGGTTTCCGCCGCGTTCCTCGATGATGTCGAGGACGTGCGCACCCGCGCCATCGCGCGGCGCGAGAACCAGGCACCGCTGTCCGAGCTGGCCGATGGCCTGGCCGGGCGCACGCCGCAGCAGGCCGAAACCATGGTGCGTGCGTTCAGTACGTACTTCCAGGTGGTCAACATCGCCGAGCGCGTGCACCGCATCCGCCGCCGCCGTGATTACCAGCGTGCCGGCACTGCCGCGGCGCAGCCCGATGGCCTGCAGGATGCGCTGCAGCACCTGAAGGCGCAGGGCGTAGGCCTGGACGAGCTGGCGCAGTGGCTGCCGCGCATCGACATCGAACCGGTGTTCACCGCGCACCCCACCGAAGCGGTGCGCCGCGCGCTGCTGGAAAAAGAACAGTTGATGGTGGCCAGCCTGGTGGACAACCTGGATGGCCAGCGCACGCCGGGCGAGGCCGCTGCCGATGCCGCGCGTTTCCGCATGGCGCTCACCGCGTCGTGGCAGACCACCGATTCCTCGCCGGTGCGGCCCACGGTCGACGACGAACGCGAGCACGTTGGCTTCTACCTGGTGCAGGTGCTGTACCGGGTGATCCCGGTGCTGTACGAATCGCTGCAGCAGGCGCTGCGCGATACCTATGGCGAAGAACTGCCGCTGCCGCGCCTGCTGCGGTTCGGCACCTGGGTGGGCGGCGACATGGACGGCAATCCGAATGTGGATGCCCATACCATCCGCAATACGCTGGATGCACAGCGGCAGGCGGTACTGGGGCGCTACCAGAAGGAACTGCTGCAGCTGGCCAGCCTGCTCAGCCAGTCCACCGAACGGGTCGGCGTCAGTGATGCGCTGCAGGCACGCGTGGTGCATTACCAGCAGCTGCTGCCGCAGGTGCAGTCGCGGCCACGCCATGCGGACATGCCGTACCGCCTGCTCAACGACCGCATGCGTGCGCGCCTGCAGGCCACGCTGGATGATGGCGAAGGCGCCTACGCCGGTCCCGATGAACTGATCGAGGATCTGCAGCTGATCCTCGACAGCCTGCGCGCCAACCGTGGCGAACACGCCGGTGGCTTCGCGGTGCAGCGCCTGCTGTGGCGGGTGAAGACCTTCGGCTTCCACCTGGCGCGGCTGGACGTGCGCCAGGAATCGAGCGTGCATGCCCGTGCGCTGGCTGCGGTGCTGGGCGGCGATGACGCATGGCAGGCGCTGGATGCGCTGGGCCGTGCGCGCCTGCTGGGCCCGCATGCCAGCGGCGAAGCACCGCTGCCCAAGGGCGATAACGAGGGCAACCAGCGCCTGGATGCGGTGTTCGCGGCGCTGGCCGATGCACGCGCACGCCATGGCGGCGATGCATTGGGCAGCTACATCATTTCGATGGCGCACGATCGCGGCGACGTGCTGGCGGTGCTGGCACTGGCGCGACGCGGTGGCCTGGTCGATGCCGATGGCGGCGTACCGCTCGACATCGCGCCGCTGTTTGAAACCGTGGACGACCTCAAGCGTGGCACCGCCACCCTGCGTGATCTGCTGGAGGATCCGGTGTACCGCGCGCACCTGCGTGCACGCGATGACGTGCAGATGGTGATGCTGGGGTACTCGGACAGCAGCAAGGACGGCGGCATCGCCGCCTCGCGCTGGGGCCTGCAGCGTGCGCAGGTGGAACTGCTGGAGGTGGCCGCCGAGGCGGGCATCCGCCTGACGTTCTTCCATGGCCGTGGCGGTTCGATCAGCCGTGGCGGTGGCAAGACCACCCACGCCGTGGATGCATCGCCGCGCGGCAGCATCGATGGTCGCCTGCGGGTGACCGAGCAGGGCGAAGTGATTCACCGCAAGTACGGTATCCGCGCGCTGGCGCTGCGCTCGCTGGAACAGGCCACCGGCGCGGTGCTGCGCGCCAGCCTGCGCCCGCGTGCCCCCGAGCCGCGCGAGGACGACTGGCGGCCGGTGATGGATGCGGTGTCTGCGGCCAGCAGCGAGGTGTATCGCGCCTTCGTTGGGCAGCCCGGTTTCATGGACTACTTCCGCACGGCCACGCCGATCGATGTGATCGAGCGGATGACGCTGGGCTCGCGGCCATCGCGCCGGCTGGGCCAGGACGCGGCGCTGGGCAACCTGCGCGCGATCCCCTGGGTGTTCGCCTGGAGCCAGGCGCGTGCGGTCATTCCCGGCTGGTATGGCGTGGGCAGCGGCCTGCAGGCCGCAGTCGATGCCGGCCATGAACAGACGCTGCGCGCGATGGCGCGTGACTGGCCGTTCTTCCGCACCTTCCTCGACGACATCGCGATGGTGCTGTCGAAGGGCGATATCACCATTGCCGAACAGTTCTCGCAGTTGTCCGGCGACCTGCACGGGCGCTTCTTCCCGCAGGTGCAGCGTGAGCTCGAGCTGACCCGGCAGTGGCTGCTGGCGCTGATGGGCCAACAGACACTGCTGGATCATGACGCGCGGCTGGCGCTGTCGATCCGCCTGCGCAATCCCTACGTGGATCCGATCAGCGTGCTGCAGGTGGACCTGCTACAGCGCTGGCGGGCCAGCGGGCGCGAGGATGACGATCTGCTGCGCGCGCTGGTGGCGTGCGTGAACGGCGTTTCGCAGGGCGTGCAGAACACCGGCTGACCAACACCCGCCGGGCATGGCCCGGCGCTACCCAACCGCCAATTCACGGTAGCGCCGGGCCATGCCCGGCGAGCGCGAAAGGGTAGTGCCGGCCGCTGGCCGGCAACCTCATGATGTCTGTCAGCACGCGCGAGATTGCCGGCCAGCGGCCGACACTACCGCGATATCGGTTCCGTTATCCTCTCGCCCCATGAAGCATTCCTGGCGTATCACCAAGTACTGGCAGCGGATGCCCGAGGGCTACCTCTGCTCATCGCCTGAAGAGTGGACGGACTTCGGCGATGTCGGCAAGCGGGTGAGCCTCGAGGATTACCTCGTTGTCGAGGATGCCTATCTGGACGCTATCAGGCGTTTCTGCGTCGGTATCGGTGTCGAAGCACTGAGCATCCAGTCGCTTGAACGGCGTGACTCACGCGACTACCACGAGGGCCAGCCGCTGGATCTGGACGGCATCGAGCGGGTGGCCCGCGATGTGCTGCGCAACGTCATCTGGTGCAAGCTGGTGGGCGAGAGCGCCGAAGTTCACTTCGGGTACGACTACTACATGTTCGCGGTGTCGTCGGTGGACGCGTCGGCCGCACTCGCACAGGCCGATCCGCTATTGAACATCGAGCCTTTCCTGTCGCCCTATCTGCCCGAACAGCAAGGGTAGTGCCGGCCGCTGGCCGGCAACCTCATGACGTCTGGCACCACGCGCAAGCTTGCCGGCCAGCGGCCGGCACTACCGGTTTCGCGGTCAATCTTCCGGCGACGGCGGGTTCGAGGCCAGCAGTTCCAGGTGCCGCTGTTCCATTTCCTGCCGCAGCTGGCGGCGGATCTGCGCGGCGGCCTGCCGGCGTTTCTCATCCGAACTGGCCGGCTGCAGCGGCGGCACGGCCGTCGGCCGGCCTTCCTCGTCCACGGCCACCATGGTGAAGAAGCAGCTGTTGGCGTGGCGCACGCTGCGCTTGAGGATGTCCTCGGCCACCACCTTGATGCCGATCTCCATCGACGAGGTGCCGGTGTAGTTCACCGAGGCCAGGAAGGTGACCAGCTCGCCCACCGCGATGGGCTGGCGGAACATCACCTGGTCCACCGACAGGGTAACCACGTAGCTGCCCGCGTAGCGGCTGGCGCAGGCGTAGGCCACCTGGTCGAGCAGGCGCAGGATGGCGCCACCGTGGACCTTGCCGGAGAAATTGGCCATGTCCGGCGACATCAGCACGGTCATGGACAGCTGGTGGGTTTTCAGTTCGGTCGACATGCGCCGATTGTATCGGGCGCGGGCCGGGCGTGCCCGGCCGCGCCCATGGCACGGTGCGCGTCAGGCGGGCTGCACGCGCGTGCGCAGGGCCGCGTCGGGGAAGCCGCGGGTCAGGAAACGCGGCGGGTGGATGTGCCGGGTATCGGCTTCCAGCAGGTGGCCGAATTCGCGCATCGCCACGTGCCACTCCACCATCTGCGTATCGCTCTCTTCCACCACCAGCGCGATGAAGTCGGTCTGCGGCAGTGAGGTTTCCACGCCTTCGGACCAGCAGCCGATGGAGATATGGTTGCTGCCGTCGACGATGAAGTTGGCCACGAACACGTCGTGCGCGTGCAGCTCATGCACCTTGTCCAACTGTTCCTTCTGGGTGGCGTACAGCCCCGCGTGCAGCTGCAGGCGCAGGGCGCGCAGTGCCTGCTGCAGTGCTTCGCTGGCCGGGGTGAAGGGCTGCAGCTGGCCTTCCACGTAATGATGCATGTCGCCGCTGATCACCCGGCCATCGTCCATGGCCTCGCTGGCCTGGGCAATCATCGCCTGCTGCGCTTCTTCATCACGTTCACCGGCCACCAGCAGCACGTCGCGGGTCGGCATCATGAACACCGGCGGGCCTGCCAGGGGAAGGCGGTGCAGCAGTTCGGGCAGCAGCACGCGGCTGCTGTCATAGGCATCGCTCCAGGCGGAGCGGAACAGCCCCGGGGCGATCTCGATGAAGGGTGCATCGTCCAGTGCACGCAGGTTGTCGCGCGCGATCGCCAATGCCTGGTCCAGGGTGATGCCCCAGTCCTCGGGCAGGTCGCGGGTCTGGGTCGCGGTGTGCTGGTCGTAGTCCACGGCCAGCAGTTCCACGCATTCGCCGGTGAGCGGGCGGTACTGCAGGGACACCCGCGCGTCGAGGCCGTTTTCTTCCATCTCCTGCAGGATGATCCGGTCGAGCAGGTTGCGGTTGCGGATCACCGGGCGCAGCCGGTCGCGGATCTCGGCGAACGGCAGCGGTTCTTCGTCTGCCATGCCCAGGATGCTGGTGAAACGTTCCAGCACGTCGCGCTGGCGGCCGCGTTCCACGTCCAGGTAGGCCGAGTAGGCGTTGTGCAGGTTGAAGAACGAACCGCCGTCGTAGACGATGCGGAACTGATCGGCCTGGTAGTCCAGCGGCTTGTCAATGCCCAGCCGGCGCGCGGTCTGGATGACTTTCGCGGCAAATGCCTCGGGGGTGGGCTTGTCCTTGAACCAGCGGTCGAGCAGTCGGGAAATCATGCACTATCTTCCTTGATAGAGGGCTGCATGCTGGCGCTGCAGGGGCTGCTTTGCAAGATGGCTGGCGGGCTGCACTCCACAGGCCATGAAAAAGCCGGCCAGCGGCCGGCTCTACCAGGAAGCAGAAGGGCCGCTTGCGCGGCCCTTCTTCAACGTGAGCCGACTAACAGTCGGCTCTACCCGTCGGCTCTACCCGCACGCTTTACTTCAGCTTCGCATCGGCGCGCAGGGCGGCGGCGCGGTCGGTCTTCTCCCAGGAGAAGGCCGTGGCGTTGACGGTCTCGCCTTCGCCGTTGAGGTAGCTGAACTCCTTCGGCTTGCGGCCGAAGTGGCCGTAGGCCGCGGTCTGCTGGTACATCGGGTGGACCAGGTCCAGCATCTTGATGATGCCGTACGGGCGCAGGTCGAAGTGCTTGCGGATCAGCTTCTCGATCTTGTCGTCGCTGATCTTGCCGGTGCCGAAGGTGGTGACCGAGATCGAGGTCGGCTCAGCCACGCCGATGGCGTAGGAAACCTGCACTTCGCAACGGTCGGCCAGGCCGGCGGCAACCACGTTCTTGGCGACGTAGCGGGCAGCGTAGGCAGCCGAACGGTCGACCTTGGACGGGTCCTTACCGGAGAAGGCGCCACCACCGTGACGGGCCCAGCCGCCGTAGGTGTCGACGATGATCTTGCGGCCGGTCAGGCCGCAGTCGCCCACCGGGCCACCGATCTCGAACTTGCCGGTCGGGTTGATGTGGAACTTGGTGCCCTTGTGCAGCCACTTGGCCGGCAGCACCGGCTTGATGATCTCTTCGCGGACGGCCTCGATGAGGTCCTTCTGCTTGATGCCCGGGGCGTGCTGGGTGGACAGGACCACGGCGTCGATGGCCGAGACCACGCCGTTTTCATAGCGCAGGGTGACCTGGCTCTTGGCGTCCGGGCGCAGCCAGGACAGCGGCGAGTTGCGCTTCTTGCGGATCTTGGCCTGCTGTTCCACCAGGCGGTGCGACAGGTGGATCGCGGCCGGCATGAAGCTGTCGGTCTCGTTGGTGGCGTAGCCGAACATCAGGCCCTGGTCGCCAGCGCCCATTTCTTCCGGCTTCTTGCGGTCCACGCCCTGGGCGATGTGCGGCGACTGCTTGCCGATCAGGTTCAGCACGCCGCAGGTGGCGCCGTCGAAGCCGACGTCGGAGCTGTCGTAGCCGATGTCCGTGATGACCTTGCGGGTCAGCGCTTCCAGGTCGATCCAGGCGCTGGTGGTGATTTCACCGGCCACGATGGCAACACCGGTCTTGACCATGGTCTCGCAGGCCACGCGGGCGCGCTGGTCCTGGGTCAGGATCGCGTCCAGCACCGCATCGGAGATCTGGTCGGCAACCTTGTCCGGATGGCCTTCGGAGACCGACTCGGAGGTGAAGAGATAGCTGGACATCAGGCGGTATATCCCTTGATTCGGATGGAAAGATGGGCGCGCATCATACACGGGGTGCGCCGCCTGTGCATTGTGAACCCGTATGGGTTGCCGGTGGTTAAGGTGTTGTGCCCGCCGCGACAAGGCCTGGCGGGGCCCCGGGGCCCATGGTGCGCAGGCAGTGTTCCACTGGCGTGACCATTGGCGGGCGGTCTTCACGGCCTGGGCCCACCGGCCGGGGCCGTCATCGTTCTGCCGCCAAACCGCCATCTGCCTGCCGCGTGGCGGGCGCAGGCTCTCGGCCAATCCGGCCGCCGGGCATCAGTGAGCACGCCATGCAGGAACTCGAGCAGCGCTTGCAGCAACGTTTCCCCGATTGGTTCCGCGGCCGCCGCGGGCATCTGGCCCGGCCCCTGCTGCGCAGCGTGGGCCGCTGGTCGCGGCTGGACCGGGTGGAGGCCTTCCTGCAGCGCAGCGCGAATCTGCGCGGCTTCGACTTCGTCGCCGCCGGGCTGGAGTTCCTCGAAAGCGGCTACCAGGTCGATCCGCTGGACCTGTCCCGGATCCCGGCCAGCGGCCGCCTCCTGATCGTGGCCAACCATCCTTCCGGTGCGCTGGACGCGCTGGCCCTGCTGGACGCGGTCGGCCGGGTGCGGCGCGACGTGCGCATCGTGGCCAACGACCTGCTGGGCGCCATCGGCCCGCTGCAGGACCTGCTGCTGCCGGTGCGCATCCTCGGCGGCAAGGTCCAGCGTGGCAGCCTGCACGCGGTGGAACAGGCGCTGGACGCCGAGCAGTGCGTCATCGTGTTCCCGGCCGGCGAGGTGTCCCGGTTGTCGCTGCAGGGCATCCGCGATGGGCGCTGGCAGCGCGGCTTCGTGCGTTTCGCCCGCGCGGCCGCTGCACCGGTGCTGCCGGTGCGGGTGGAGGCACGCAACTCGGCGCTGTTCTACGGCGCCTCGACCCTGTTCAAGCCGGCCGGCACCGCCCTGCTGGCCCGTGAGATGTTTGCCCGCCGCGGGCGCCCGCTGCGCCTGCGCATCGGCCAGCCGATGCAGCTGGGCCAGGGCGACCCCGGCGCGCAGCTGCAGGCCGTGCGCCGGGCGCTGTATGCGCTGGGCCCGGCCGACAGCAGCGCCGACAGCGTGCCGGCCGGCCCCGAGCCGCTGGCCGCCCAGGTGCCGCCGGCGCAGGTGGCCGCCGATATCGCCAGGGCCACGGTGCTGGGCCAGACCGGCGACGGCAAGCAGATCCTGCTGGCCAGCTGCACGGCCGATTCGGCCCTGCTGCGTGAGCTGGGCCGGCTGCGCGAGCTGACCTTCCGCCAGGTGGGCGAGGGCACTGGCCGCAGCCGCGACCTGGACGACTACGACCTGCAGTACCAGCACATCGTGATCTGGGACGGCAGCGCACAGCGCATCGCCGGTGCCTACCGCATCATGCGCGGCGCGCAGGCACTGGCCCGCCGCGGCCTGGCCGGGCTCTACAGCGCCTCGCTGTTCCGCTATTCCGACGATGCCATCACCCGCATCGCCGAAGGCCTGGAACTGGGCCGCAGCTTCGTGGTGCCCGATTACTGGGGCAGCCGCAGCCTGGATTACCTGTGGCAGGGCATCGGCGCCTACCTGCAGTGCCAGCCGGGCATCCGCTACCTGTTCGGTGCGGTGTCGATCAGCGCCGCGCTGCCGCGTGAGGCGCGCGAGCAGCTGGTGGCGTATTACCAGCGCTACTACGGTGGTCGCAGCGGCCTGGTCGAATCCAACCAGCCGTTCCAGTACTTCGCCGCACCGCCCAGCTTCGGTGAACTCGATGCTGGCGCCGCCTTCGACGTGCTGAAGGCCAACCTGGCCGCGCTCGGCACCGGCGTGCCGACGCTGTACCGGCAGTACACCGACCTGTGCGAACCCGGTGGCGCGCGCTTCCTCGCGTTCGGCGTCGACCCGGATTTCAGCGATTCGATCGACGGCCTGATCGAAGTGGACCTGCAGGCGATCCGGCCGCACAAGCGCAAACGCTACCTGCGCGACGCGGGGATGCCGGCATGAGCGCGCTGGCGAACCTGTCGCCGTACCGGCGTGCAGTGTTCGTCTCCGATGTGCACCTCGGGTCGCGCCACTGCCACGCCGCCGAGCTGGCCACCTTCCTCGGCCAGCTGCGCTGCGAGCGCCTGTACCTGGTGGGCGACATCATCGACCTGTGGTGGATGGCGCACCGCCGCGCCAACTGGCGCGCCTCGCACAGCGAGGTCATCCAGGCGCTGCATGCACTGCGTCGCGCCGGCACCGAGATCATCTACATTCCCGGCAACCACGATGCCTCGCTGCGCCATGTCTGCGGGCTGATGCTGCCGGCGATGCAGGTACGCCGCCGTGCCATCCACGTGACGGCGGACGGGCGCCGGCTGCTGGTGGCGCACGGCGACGACTACGATGGCGTGACCCACTTCGGTGGCCTGCAGGAACGCTTCGGCGACTGGCTGTACTACCGCATCCTCACCGGAAACCAGGCGTTGAACGCGGTGCGGCGCCGGCTGGGCATGCGCTACTGGTCGCTGTCCGAGTTCCTGAAGAAGCGCAGCGGTGCCGCCGAGCGCTACATCGAACGCTTCGTCCAGGCCGGCCTGGAGGACGTGCGCCGGCGTGGGCTGGACGGCATCATCTGCGGCCACATCCATCGCGCGGCGCTGGTCGAGCGCGACGGCCTGGTCTATGCCAACGATGGCGACTGGGTGGAAAGCCTGACCGCCCTGGCCGAAGACCACGACGGCGCGCTGCGGCTGCTGGACCACCACGGCCAGACCCTGGTGGAACTGCCCGGCGCGCGCATGGCGCAGGCGGCGTAGCGCCTGCTTTCTGTAGAGCCGGGCCCATGCCCGGCTTGCTCTTGTAGAGTCGAGCGTTGCTCGACTGCTCTTTGGATGCCTCGCGCTGCGCACGGCAGTAGACTGACAGTCGACTCTACCGACGACCCTGCCGCGCTGCGCGCGCAAGCCGAGCGTGGGCTCGGCTCTACAGAAGCGCCCCTGACCGTCGACACTACCGGACAGGAATGGCGCACAAACGCCCGGCCGTCGCGCTAGCATCGGCCCATGGACTCGTTGACCCAGATCGTTCTCGGTGGTGCCGTCGCTGCCGCCATCGCTCCGCCTGGCCACCGCCGCGCGGCCCTGCTGGCCGGTGCCGCGCTCGGCACGCTGCCCGACCTCGATGCCCTGTGGCTGGGCTTCGCCGCGGCCGACCCGGTCGCCAACATGGTCGACCACCGCAGCTTCAGCCATTCGCTGCTGGTGCTGCCGTGGGTGGCGGCACTGATCTGGTGGCTGTTCAAGCGCTTCGGCAACGGCCGCGTGGCGCAGGCGCCGGTCCGCTGGTTCTGGGCCATCCAGCTGGCGCTGGTCACCCATCCACTGCTGGACGCGTTCACCGTCTACGGCACCCAGCTGTGGTGGCCGCTGCGGCCGCATCCGACGATGGGCTCCAGCGTCTTCATCATCGACCCGGCCTACACCGTGTGGCTGCTGCTGGGCTGCGTGGTGGCCTGGTTCGGGCGCGCGCGGCCGTGGGCGGGCAAGGTGCTCGGGGTATCGCTGCTGGTCAGCACCGCCTACCTGGGCTGGGGCCTGGTGGCCAAGGCACAGGTCGACCGCGCCGCGCAGCAGAGCCTGGCCGCCATGGGCCTGGGCGATGCACCGCGCTTCTCGGTGCCGATGCCGTTCAACACGCTGCTGTGGCGGGTGGTGGCGATGACCCCCAGTGGTTACGTGGTGGGTGACCGTTCGCTGGTGGCCGACCAGGGGCCGATGCGGTTTGAAGGCTACCCGTCCAACGTGCAGGCGCTGCGCGAAGCCTCTGCGATCCCGGCGGTGCAGCGGTTGCAATGGTTCAACCGCGGCTTCATGCGTGCGCAGGTGGTGGATGGCCAGCTGGTGCTGAGTGACCTGCGCATGGGCCTGGAACCGGACTACACCTTCAACTTCGCGGTGGCCGAGCAGGTGGACGGGCAGTGGCGGGCGATCGTGCCGCAGCAGCAGCGCATGGACTACAGCAGCCCTGCCGCACGCGCCGACGCCGGGCAGCGGTTGGCCGCGATGTGGCAGCGGATCTGGCAGGCGCCGCCGACAGCGACCCTGCACATCGATCCGTGAACCCGCGCCGCGCGCGGGCCGCGCCTCAATACACCGTCGCGCGGCCCTGCACGAACGAATAGAAGAACACCGCGTTCGGATCGTTCTGCACCAGGCGGAACTCGCGGCGCATCCCCTCCACGGTTTCCTCGTCCACGGCGCCGGCCTGCAGCAGCTGGTCGGCGGCCGACAGCAGCAGCTGTTCCCAGAACGCGATCATGGTCTTGCGGCGTGCCGGTTCGCGGTTGTCCAGGTGGATGGTCTTGATTTCGGTATGCACGTCGCGGAAGCCGCCGGCTAACAGCAGGTTGCCCAGCTTGGCGCCGACGAACGGGTCGCCACCGTGGTCGTGCTGGAAATCATTGAAGGCCATCCAGTAGCGCCAGATGTGCGGCGAGTACGGGTCCAGCAGGAACGAGGCGTTCATCACCTCGGTGATGTAGACCGGCGAACCCGGGGCCAGCACGCGGCGCACTTCGCTCAGCACGCGGGCAGGAGAGGGCACGTGTTCCAGCACCCAGCACAGGAACGCCGAATCGAAGCTGCGGGCCTCGAACGGCAGTTCGCCGGCATCGGCCTGCTGCAGGGTGTAGCGGTCGCTGCACCACGGGGTGCGCGCCAGGTTCTCGCGCGCGGTGGCCAACTGCGCCTCGCTCAGGTCCACGCCGGTCACGTGCAGCTCGGGGAAGCGGCGCAGCAGGATCTCGGTCTGCGCGCCGACGCCGCTGCCGACTTCCAGCAGGTGGCGCGCACCGGTGTAGTCGATCTGGCTGAAGATGCTCGATTCCAGCAGGCGTGCCTGGGTCATCAAGCGCTGCTGCTCGGTACCGGAAAAGCCGTGCAGGTAGGTCGGGGAAGAGATCGGCGGCGTCATGGTGGCGGACTCTTGGGGCGTCGAGCAGGATCGATGGGAAGGGTGCGTGGAGCCGAGCTTGCTCGACTGCTCGGGGAGGCCAGTCGAGCAAGCTCGACTCTACGGTGTGGAGCAGTCGAGCAAGCTCGACTCTACGGATCAAGGCAGTCGGGCAGGTTACGAGGTGGCCGGTCGGTCAGGCGGCCGAAGGCATCGCCGGTTCCCCGGCGATCAGGCGGTTGAAGTACTCGCTGGTCAGCGCGATCTGGCTGGCCGGGTCCTCGGCGCGGTTGACCACCGCGCGGAAGGCAGCGTTTTCCGGGCGGTCCTTGGCGTACCAGCCCAGGTGCTTGCGGGCGATGCGCACGCCCTGCGGTTCACCATAGAAGGCATGCAGCGCGTGCAGGTGGCCCAGCAGGATGTCGCGCACTTCCTGCAGCGACGGCGGCGGCAGTTCCTGGCCGGTGGCCAGGTAGTGCGCCACCTCGCGGAAGATCCACGGCCGGCCCTGCGCGGAACGGCCGATCATCACCGCGTCCACGCCGGTCTGCTGCAACACGTACGCGGCCTTCTGCGGCGAATCGATATCGCCGTTGGCGATGACCGGGATGCGCAGCGCGGCCTTGATCTCGCCGATCGTGGCGTACTCGGCCTGGCCGGTGTAATGCTGGTCGCGGGTCCGGCCGTGCACGGCCAGCGCGGCGATGCCGCTGTCCTCGGCGATGCGCGCGATCACCGGTCCGTTGCGGTGGTCGCAGTCCCAGCCGGTGCGGATCTTCAGCGTGACCGGTACGTCCACCGCGTTGACCACGGCTTCAAGGATGCGCGCCACCAGCTGCTCGTCGCGCATCAGTGCCGAACCGGCCCAGGCGTTGCACACCTTCTTGGCCGGGCAGCCCATGTTGATGTCGATGATCTGCGCGCCATGGTCGACGTTGTAGCGCGCGGCCTCGGCCAGCTGCTGCGGCTCGGTGCCGGCAATCTGCACGCTGATCGGCGCCGGCTCGCCCTCGTGGTCCATGCGGTGGATCGACTTGCGCGTGTTCCAGAAGCGCGGGTCGCTGATGGTCATTTCCGAGGCGGCCAGACCCGCACCCAGCCGTTTGCACAGCAGGCGGAAGGGCTTGTCGGTGACGCCGGCCATGGGCGCCAGCACGACGTTGGGGGCAATGGTGTACGGGCCGATCTGCATGCGCCCATTGTAGGCCGCAGGACCGGCCATCGCGCCGCCAGCGGCGGCCCTGTTCAGGCCAATCCGGACCGACCTCATGCCACACCGGCATCAGCAGATGCTTGATGGTCGGTTCCGCCGCCCCCACGGCCGGGTCATGGTGGGCGGCTGGGCCATGGGGGAAGGCCCATCCACGCATGGCGTGGATCTACTGGCCGGAGCCTCCATTCACGCATGGCGCGGCCCACGCACCCGGTAGATCCACGCCATGCGTGGATGGGGCCGTGTTGCCGGGTACAAAAAAGCCCGGGCATCTGCATGCCCGGGCTTCTCATCCACGCATGGCGTGGATCTACGCGTCGGCCGGGGTGAAGCGCGGCATCGCCGCAGCGGCGCCTTCCTTCTCGGTGGAACGGCCGGCGAACTGGTTGGCGAAACGCACGTGGCGGGCGAACGGCGCGTCCGGCACCTGGGCGATCGAGGCGGCCAGAGCGCCATTGAAGGCATCGCCGGCACCGGTGGTGTCGATCGCCTGTACCTGTTCGGCACCCACGCGGTAGTACGGCTGGGTGTCGCCACGCAGGTTCTCCTCGGCGTGCGAAACGAACACGCCCACCGCACCCAGGGTCACCACCACGGTGCCGTTGCCGACCAGCTTGCGGCACAGCGCGTGCAGGCTGGCGCCGTCCAGCGCGGCCACGTCGTCGGCATCCACGCGCTCACCGACATGGCGGCCGAGCAGGGAGGCGAACTCGGTCTCGTTCGGGGTCAGCACATCGGCCAGCTTCAGCAGGCCGATGCTGGACGGCGCGTCGGCCGGGGCGGCGTTCAGCACGGTGGTGACACCGGCTTCGCGCGCTGCTGCCAGGGCCGCTTCAATCGTCTGCACCGGCGATTCCAGCTGCACCAGCACCACCTTGGCACCGGCCAGCAGGGCCTGCTGCTGCTCCAGGAAGCCGGTGCTCAGCGCGGCGTTGGCGCCCGGGCCGATGACGATGGTGTTGCGGCCACGGGCATCGACGTAGATGCCGGCGGTGCCGGTCGGCTCGCTGCTGGCCTCGGCGATCAGCGCGAAGCCGTCCTGCGCGGCCAGGTCACGTGCCGTCGCGCCACCGGCGTCATCGCCCAGCGCGCACACGAACGTCGTCTCGGCGCCGGCGCGGCAGGCGGCCACGGCCTGGTTGAAGCCCTTGCCACCCGGGCCGGTGCTGTAGCGGCCGGCAATGGTCGCGCCCGGCGCCGGCAGCGCTTCGCACCGCCACACGTGATCGACATTGAAGGAACCGACGACAACGACACTGCTGCTCATAGGGGATGTCTTCTCAAACAAGGGTTCAACTGAAGTGCGTCAGCACGCCGGCGATGGTGGCCGTCATGAAGGTGGCAATGGTACCGCCCAGCACGGCACGCAGGCCGAACTTGGCCAGGTCGTGGCGACGTTCCGGGGCCAGGCCACCGATGCCGCCGATCTGGATGGCGATCGAGCTGAAGTTGGCGAAGCCGCACAGGGCGTAGGTCGCGATCAGGCGGCCTTCGTCGGACAGCGACACGCCAGCGACCTGGCCGTTCACGATCTGCGACAGCTCGGTATAGGCCACGAATTCGTTGATGACGACCTTCTGGCCGATCAGCGAACCGACGGTGGTGGCATCGGCCCACGGGGTGCCGATGACCCAGGCGATCGGGGCCAGCACGTAGCCGAAGATGGTCGACAGGTTGGTCGGCTTGCCGATGGCGGCGGCCAGGCCGGTGACATCACCGATCCAGGTCAGCGGGGCGTTCAGCAGGGCGATCAGGGCGATGAAGGCCAGCAGCATCGCGCCGATGTTCAGCGCCAGCTTCAGGCCGTCACCGGCGCCGGCCGCGGCCGCGTCGATGATGTTGCTGGAGGTCTTCTCCACTTCCATCTTCACCGTGCCGCGGGTGAGCGGGGTGCCGGTTTCCGGGATCAGCAGCTTGGCCACGACCAGGGTGGCCGGGGCCGCCATGATGCTGGCCGCCAGCAGGTGCTTGGCATAGAAGGCCTGCTGCACCGGGTCACCGCCGCCCAGCATGCCCACGTAGGCCGCCAGCACGCCGCCGGCGATGTGGGCCATGCCGCCGATCATCATGGTCAGCAGCTCGGACTGGGTCATCCTGGCGATGTACGGGCGCACGGTCAGCGGCGCCTCGGTCTGGCCGATGAAGACGCTGGCGCAGACGCTGGTGGTTTCCGCACCCGACACGCGCATCACCTTGGTGATCGACCACGCCATCACGCGGACGATGCCCTGCATGACGTTCAGGTGGTACATCACGCCCATCAGCGCCGAGAAGAAGATGATGGTCGGCAGCACCTGGAAGGCGAAGATGAAGCCGTAGTTCTGGGTGTCCATCAACGAGCCGAAGATGAAGCCCGAGCCCTCGTTGACGAAGCTGAGGATCTTGACGAAGCCCTTGCCCAGGGCATCGAACACGTCGCGCCCGCCGGGCACCAGGATCACCAGCGCCGCGAAGGCGATCTGCAGGGTGATGCCGGTGATGACCAGCTTCCAGTCCACCGCGCGCTTGTTATTGGAAAACAGCCAGGTGATGCCGATCAGCACCGCCAACCCGAAAAGGCCGAAGCCGATCCTGCCCAAACCTTCGACCATGAGAGCTCCCCCCGGGGGCGCGCGAAAAACGGGAAGCCTAGTGCAGGGCCGGGGCTGGGGCAAGGAAAAGCAGCGTGCGCGGGCCCATCGGCAGCGAACAAGCCAGCAACGGCAAGGGGTTGCCGCCGCCGGGGCCGGGTAGAATGGGGTTCGATCCCGGCCCGTATGCGGGCCTGCAACAGGAGAATCGCATGCTCTATCGTCGCCTCGGCTCTACCGGCCTGCCGGTGTCCGCCCTGTCCTTCGGTGCCTGGGTGACCTTCGGCGACCAGGTGCCGCGTGACGAGGCCCGCAACCTGATCGCTGCCGCCTGGGATCACGGCATCAACTTCTTCGACAACGCCGAGGGCTATGCCAACGGCCGCGCCGAGCAGGTGATGGGCGATGTGATTGCCGACCTGCGCCTGCCGCGCGACGGCTACTGCGTGTCCAGCAAGGTGTTCTTCGGCAGCGCCCAGGACCCGCGCCCGACCCAGCGCGGCCTGTCGCGCAAGCATGTGACCGACGCCTGCCATGCCGCGCTCAAGCGCCTGCGCGTGGACTACCTGGACCTTTATTACTGCCACCGCCCGGATCCGGACGCGCCGATCGCCGAGACCGTGCATGCCATGGACACCCTGGTCCGGCAGGGCAAGGTGCTCTACTGGGGCACCTCCGAGTGGTCGGCCACGCAGATCGAGGAAGCGGTGGACATCGCCGCCCGCCACAACTGGCAGGCACCGTCGATGGAACAGCCGCAGTACAACCTGCTGCACCGCGAGCGGGTGGAAGTGGAATACGCCCCGCTGTACGCCAGCGCCGGGCTGGGCACCACCATTTTCTCGCCGCTGGCCTCGGGCCTGCTCAGTGGCAAGTACGACCAGGGCATTCCGGCCGACGCACGGCTTGGCCGCGAGGGCATGGGCTGGCTGCAGGACCTGGTGCTGGGCCAGAACGCGGCCGTGCGCCTGGCCCAGGTGCGCCGCTTCAGCGAGGTCGCCGCCGAGCTGGGCCATGCCCCGGCCAGCCTCGCCATCGCCTGGTGCCTGCGCAATCCCAACGTCTCCAGCGTGATCCTCGGCGCCAGCCGGGTCAGCCAGCTGCTGCAGAACATGCAGGCGCTGGATGTGCTGCAGCAGGTGGACGATGCCGGCTGGGCGCGGGTGGAAGCGGTCTTCGCCTGACCGCCACGGCGCGCGGATCGGTCCGTCGATCCGCGCCTTCAATTGATGTGATCTATCGAAATCGTGAATTCGATCATAAATCCCATCAATGGAAGTGAGAATGGTTGTTGATTGTCAACTGAGAATCATTATCATCTAAATCGTCCCTCGCACGAGTCCAGATGCTCATGAATGCTCAACCTGTACTGCTGCGCCCCGAAACGCTGACCCTGCGCGACCGCCCGGTGCGTGTCGTTCCGCCGGAAGAAGTGATCGACAGCGAAGCCCTGCTGAAGGGCCGCCGCGAAATCCTGATCCAGCACGGCGACCGTTTCTACCGGCTGCGCCACACCAGCAACGACAAGCTGATCCTGACCAAGTAACGCGGTCTGGTCGCCCGCCTCCCTCCCTCCTGCCGGCAGCTTCGGCAGGGTGGGCGACCCGTCCGCTCCCGCTCTCTCCCCCTCGGCTGTCCGTGCACGCCTGGCGTGCCGGTGGCCGGGGGCTCCCCCTGCCTGATCGATCACCGCCGATGACCCGCCCGACTGCCCTGTCCGTTGCCCTGTGGATGGCCTTACCGCTGTCCGCCCATGCTGCTGCCGATGCCGCGCCCGAAGCGCGCGAATTTGATCGGGTGCAGGTCACCGCCACCCGCACCGAACGTGCGGTCAGCGACGTGGCCGCCACCGTCGATGTGATCGACCGCGAGCAGATGGACCGGCAGCTGGTGCACGACATCAAGGACCTGATCCGCTACGAACCCGGTCTGTCGGCCGGCCGCAGCGCCACCCGCTTCGGCCTGGGCAGCATCCGCATCCGTGGCCTGGACGGCAACCGCGTGCGCATCCAGACCGATGGCATCGCCATGCCGACCAGCTTCAACATCGGCTCGTTCTCCAACGCCAACCGCAACTTCACCGATCTGGACACGCTCAAGCGCGTGGAGATCGTGCGCGGGCCGGCCAGTTCCCTGTACGGCTCGGATGCCCTCGGCGGCGTGGTGGCCTTCGTCACCAAGGACCCGGCCGACTATCTGAAGGACGGCAAGGACAGCTACGCCGGCCTGAAGTTCGGCTATGACGGCGAGTGGAAGGGCCTGCTGGGCGGCGTCACCGGTGCCTGGGGCGGCGAACACTGGAGCGGCATGGTCAACATCAACCATCGCCAGGGCCAGGAAACCGGCAACCAGGGCGACATCCGCAGCCTCGACAAGACCCGCACCGCCGCCAACCCGCAGGATCGCGACGGTCGCAGCGGCCTGGCCAAGCTGGTGTACGCGCCCAGCGAAGACCAGCGTTTCCGGCTGACCGTGGAAGGCAACGAAGACAACACCGATACCAACGTGTTCTCTTCCATCGACCACACCACCACCACCAGCATGAAGGCGCGCGACACGCAGAACCGCACGCGGGTGTCCTTCGCCCATGAAATGGATGCGCTGGACAAGGGCTTCGCCGACAGCCTGCATTGGCAGCTGTACACCCAGCACAGCGAAACCACCCAGATCACTGATGAAGGCCGCGCCAACCGCAGCCGCCGTCATCGCGAGTTCAACTTCGACCAGCGTGCGTGGGGCCTGCAGGCGCAGTTCAACAAGGCGTTCAGCACCGGCAGCGTCGAACACGCGCTGACCTACGGCTTCGACGGCGCGCGCACCGACATCCGCCAGAAGCGCGACGGCTACCAGATGCTGGCCAACGGCCAGGTCACCAGCACGCTGCTGCCGGATGTATTCCCGGTACGCGATTTCCCGATCAGCAAGACCACCGAGCTGGGCCTGTACGCGCAGGATGAAATGCGCCTGGCCGACGGCAGGCTCTCGCTGGTGCCCGGCGTGCGCGTGGACCGCTACGAACTGAAGCCGGAAGTGGACAGCATCTTCGCCGAAGACAATCCCGGCGTGCCCGTGTCCAAGCTGAGCAAGACCAGCGTGTCGCCGAAGTTCGGCCTGGTCTACCGCTTCACCGATGCGTGGTCGCTGTTTGCCGGCTATTCGCGCGGCTTCCGCTCGCCGCCGTACAACGACGTCAATCTCGGCTTCACCAACTTCGCGTTCGGCTACACCGCCATTCCGAACCCGGACCTCAAGCCGGAAACCAGTGATGGCGTGGAGCTGGGCCTGCGGTTCGTCGCACCGGTGGCGTATGTCAGCCTCAGCGGCTACTACAACGATTACAAGGATTTCATCGAGTCGCAGTCGCTGGTCGGCACCAACGACCAGGGCCTGATGGTGTTCCAGTCGCGCAACATCGCCGACGCGCGCATCTACGGTGCCGAACTGAAGGCCGGCGTGGATTTCGGCCAGGTCAGCCCGGCGCTGCAGGGCTGGGCACTGCGCAGTGCGGTGGCCTGGTCGCGCGGTGACAACAAGACCGAAGACACGCCGCTGGATTCCATCGACCCGCTGCGCGGCACCGTCGGCCTGATGTACGACACCGACACCTGGGGCGTCGAACTGGCCGGCACCTTCGTCAAGCGCAAGGACCGCCTTGCAACCGCCACCGCCTACCGCCCGGCCGGCTACGGCGTGGCCGACCTGATGGCGCACTGGAACTTCGCGCCGGGGGCCACCGTCAACGTCGGTGTGTTCAACCTGGGTGACAAACGCTACATCGACTGGTCCAACGTGGGCTCGACCCTGTCGGCCAGCAGCACCGTCCTGGACCGCTATACCAGCCCCGGCCGCACCCTGTCGGCCAGCCTTGCCGTTTCCTGGTGAATCCCATGAGCCGAGCCCTGTCTGCACGTCGCCTGTCGTCCTTCCTGCCGCACCACGCGCTGCAGGCCTGGCCCACGCCGGCGCAGCTGGCCGCGCTGGGCACCGTGCTGTGCCTCTACCACGCCGACAGCAGCGAACTGGGCGGTTGGCGCCAGGCCGTTTCGGTGCACGCCTGCCAGGGCGTGGACAGTGAAGGGGTGCGCGAAAGCCTGTGTTTCCTCGACGGCCGCGGCCGCTGCGTGTGGCGCCTGTACCTGCTGCCGGACAGCGATTTCCTGGCGTGGGATCGGCTGGTGGCGTCGCTGCCGCCGGGCCCGGAACATGATGCCGAAGGCAGTGTCGGCGAGCGCCTGTGGCGGCGCCTGGCCGGCCACCTGGGGGGCCAGCGTTGGCGCCTGTGCGCGCTGCGCCTGCATGCCGCCGATGAAGGCCGCACCCTGGCCGCCAGCCTGTCCACGCTGTCCTCGCTGGGCGCCGCGACGGCGCGCCGCATCGCGCGGCTGGAAGGTGCCGAGGGCGAGCTGTCCATCGATGACTGCTGCTGCGCCGATGCCGCGCGCAGGCCCGCACCCCGCATTCCGGGCGAGCTGCCGCTGGTGCACCTGTAACCCGAACCTGAAGGATCGAATGCGGCCATGGATGGCCACCCCTCGAACGTGACACCCCGAAGGAATTCCAGATGAAGTTGCAGACAGCCAGCGTGATGATGCTGATCGCCGCAAGCGGTGCAGCCAGCGCGCAGCCCTCCGATATCGCCCGTGACCACGCCAGCATCCTGGCCATGCAGGGCGAGTACACCGTGGATTTCGCCTTCGACGAAACCGTGCTGCTGAAGCCGGGCTACGAGCGTGCGCCGGCCATGCGCAGTGGCGGCAACGAAGTGGTGATCGTGGTTGAAGACAGCCCGCGCCGCGTTGTCCTGCAGCACCTGCTGGTGGACGCCAAGAGCGGCCACGTGACCAAGCACTGGCGCCAGGACTGGGTGTATGAAGCCCCCAACCGGTTCGAGTTCAGCGCCGACCAGACCTGGCAGGTACGCACGATCGCAGCGGCCACCAATACGGGCGCCTGGACCCAGTGCGTCTACGAAGTGAGCGACGCCCCGCGCTACTGCGGCACCGGCACCTGGACCTACGACAACAACGTGCCGACCTGGACCAGCGACATCAGCTGGCGCCCCCTGCCGCGCCGCGAATACACCAAGCGCAGCGACTACAACGCGCTGGCCGTGGTCAACCGCCACACGCTCACGCCGAACGGCTGGACCCACGAACAGTTCAACACCAAGGTGCAGCGCAACGCCGATGGCAGCCAGGTGGAGATCGCCCGCGAGTTCGGCTTCAACGACTACATCAAGACCACCGAGGTCGACTTCACCCCGGCGCGCGACTACTGGAAGGCGACCGCTGGCTACTGGGCCAAGGTGCGCCAGCGCTGGGACGGCTTCCTGACCCAGGCCCCGGGCGTGCACCTGAAGACCAAGCTGGATGGCATGGCGATGATCATCCCGCTGTTCACCCAGGCCGACGACATCCAGTCGGGCAAGAAGGTGAAGGACAAGCAGATCGACGAAGTGTTTGCCAAGTACGTGGAAAAGGCCCGGTAACGTCGGGCCGTAACCGCATCCACGCACGACG
The DNA here is from genome assembly GCF_030053215.1 of Stenotrophomonas sp. PFBMAA-4. Taxonomy (NCBI): domain Bacteria; kingdom Pseudomonadati; phylum Pseudomonadota; class Gammaproteobacteria; order Lysobacterales; family Lysobacteraceae; genus Stenotrophomonas; species Stenotrophomonas sp. PFBMAA-4. Next base: position 133,130 of record NZ_JASGBW010000008.1, read on the forward strand.
TGTATCTACCGGGGCTGCATCCACGCATGGCGTGGATCTACCGGAACCGGGCGTCAGTAGATCCGCGCCATGCGTGGATGCCGTCATCCGTCAGTAGATCCACGCCACGCGTGGATGCCGTCATCCGTCAGTAGATCCACGCCACGCGTGGATGCGCTTATTCCTTGAACATCAGGAACGCCGCCAGCACGATCAGCCCGAACGCGGCGTAGTGGTTCCACTTCAGCGGCTGGCCCAGGTAGAACGCGGAGAAAACCGCAAACACCACCAGGGTGATCACTTCCTGCATGCCTTTCAGCTGCGGCGCCGAATACACCGCGCTGCCCAGCCGGTTGCCCGGCACCTGCAGGCAGTACTCGAAGAAAGCGATGCCCCAGCTGACCATGATGACCATCATCAGCGGCGCGCTCTTGTACTTCAGGTGGCCGTACCAGGCGAAGGTCATGAAGATGTTGCTGCCGAGCAGCAGCAACACCGGGTACAGGTAAGCGGCGAACGACGTGCCGGGCATCCGGGCGATCTCATCAGGTGGGGCGCGCAGCATACCGCCGGCCCCACCCGCAGCGTGTCACGGCGGCGTCAGGCCTCGCGCAGGGCCAGCGCCGGCGGGGTGTGCAGGATTGCCCGCGTGCCCCACCAGCCGGCCAGCAGGCTCAGGCCGATGCCGACCAGCCCACCCAGCAGCAGCCCAGGCCAGGGCGGCAGCAGCGGCAGTTCGAACACCTTCTGCGACACCGCCACGCCGATGCCGGCGGCCGCACCCACGGCCAGCAGCGCGGCCAGCGCACCCAGCGCGCCGAACTCCACCAGCACCGCACCGCGCAGCTGCCGCCGCGTGGCCCCCAGCGTGCGCAGCACCGCGCTGTCGTAGCGGCGCTCGCCGGCCGTGGCCTGCAGCGCGGCCAGCAGCACCAGCACGCCGGCCAGCAGGCTGAACACCATCACCAGCTGTACCGCCTGCGCGACGCGGTTCATCACCTCGCGCACCTGCGAGATCACCGCGTCCACATCCAGCAGCGACAGGTTGGGTTGCTCGCGCACCAGCGCACCCAGGCCCGCCGCCTTGCCAGCCGGCAGATGGAACGCTGACAGCAGGTTGTGCGGCGTATCGCCCACCGCGTTGGGGTTGAGCAGCACGAAGAAGTTCGGGCGGAAGGTGTTCCAGTCCGCCTTGCGCACGCTGGTCACGGTGAACTCGCGTTCCTGCTCGCCCACGGCAATGGTGATGCGGTCGCCGGGATACACGCCGTAGCGCTTGGCCCAGCCGATCTCCACCGAGGCTTCCGGCGTGGTGCTGTCGGCCTTCCAGAACGTGCCGTTGACCAGCGTGTTGGCCGGCGGGAAGGTGCTGCGCCAGCTGAAGTTCAACGGCCGGTTCTCGTCATCATCGTCGCGCTGGGCGTCGCCCTGTGCCGGCGTCCCGTTCTGTTCCGGCGTGCGGTCCACGCGCAGCGGCGGCTTGCCGTTGATCGCGATCAGGCGGCCGGTGGCCATCGGTTCAACGCTGGCATCGGCCGCGCCCAGCCCCTGCAGCGCGGCCAGCACGCCGTCGCGCTGTTCGGGCTGGATGTTGATCAGGAAGTAGTTGGGCGTGTTCTCCGGCAGGCGCTCGCGCCATTGCTGCAGCAGGCCGGGGCCGGTCACCGCCAGCAGCAGCAGCGCGCACAGCGACAGCGACAGCCCCACCAGCTGCATCACCGCCAGCATCCGCCGCCGGGTCAGCGCAGCCAGGCCCAGCCGCCAGTTGCCATGCAGGCGGTGCTGCAGGCCGCGCAGCAGCTGCAGCAGCAGGAAGCCGACCACGCCGGCGGCCAGCGCCAGCGCCGCCAGGCCGCCCAGTACCCACAGGGCCAGCTTCAGATCGCCGGTGACCTGCACCGCCAGCAGCAGGCTGGCCCCCAGCGCGGCCACGTAGGCCAGCAGCGAGGCTGGCGGCAGGGCGGCGAAGGAGCGGTTGAGCACGCGCATCGGCGGCACCCCGCGCAGGCGCAGCAGCGGCGGCAGGCCGAAGCCGAACAACAGCAGCAGGCCGATGCCCGCGCCGGTCAGCGCAGGGGTGGCCTCGGGCAGCGGCAGGCGCTGCGGCACCAGGCTGCCCAGCACCTGCACCAGGCCTTCCTGCGCGGCCATGCCCAGGCCGATGCCGAGCACGCAGGCCGGCACCGCCAGCATCAGCAGCTGCAGCGCCAGGCCGGCCAGGATGTCGCGCTGGCGCGCGCCCAGGCAGCGCAGGATCGCCACCTGGTCGATGCGGCGCAGGGCGAAGCGGTTGGCCGCCAGCGCCGTAGCCACGCCGGCCAGCAGCACCGCCAGCAGCGCGCTGAGGCCGAGGAAGCGGCCGGCCAGATCAAACGCCTGGCGCACGCCACGCTGGGTGTCGTCCACGCTCAGCAGGCGCATGCCCTTCACCTGTGGCAGCAGCCACTGCCGGTATGCGGCCACCTGGGCGGGCGCACCGGCCACCATCAACCGGTAGTTGATGCGGCTGCCGGGCCCAAGCAGGCCGGTGCCGTCCACGTCGGCGCGGTTCACCAGCAGGGTGGGGGACAGGGTCAGCAGGTCGCCGCCGGTGTCCGGCTCGGCCTCGATGATGCCGGCCACGCGCAGCGTGCCCACACCGAATTCCAGCGCATCACCCACCTTCAGCCCCAGTGCCTGCAGCAGGCGCGGGTCGGCATAGGCCTGGCCCTGCGGCGGCATGCCGGCATCGGCGATCAGCGCGCCGCCCGGCGTGGCCCGCACCCGCAGCGTGCCGCGCAGCGGATAGCCGGCCTGCACTGCCTTGATGCTGGCCATCTGGCTGGCATCGCCGTTGAACAGCACGCTGCCGAAGCCGGCGATGCGCGTGTGCGCCAGCCCGCGCCGCTGCGCTTCCTCGGCGAAGACCGCGGGCGGATCGCTGCGCCCGGCCACGCCGAGGTCGCCGCCCAGCATCTCGGCCGCGCTGCCGGTCAGGGCCAGGTTGACCCGGTTCACGAGCGTGCCCACGGCGGTCATCACCGCCACGCCCAGCACCAGTGCGGCGAACACCGTCAGCAGGTCACCGGCCAGGGCTTCGCGGCGCAGCGCGCGCCAGGCGTGCCGCAGCAGGTTCATGCCTGTGCCCCGTACTCGACCGCCTGCAGGCGGCCATTGTCGATGCGATGGATGTACTGGCAGCGCTGCGCCAGGCGCAGGTCGTGGGTGACCAGCACCAGGGTGGTGCCGCTGCCGGCATTGAGTTCGAACAGCAGGTCGCTGATGTGCTGGCCGGTGGCCTGGTCCAACGAACCGGTGGGTTCATCGGCGAACAGGATGCGCGGGCGGGTGACGAAGGCGCGGGCCACGGCGACGCGCTGCTGTTCGCCACCGGACAGCTGCCGTGGGTAATGGCGGGCACGGTGCGACAGGCCGACCTGGGCCAGCACTTCATCGACCCGCGCGCGGTCCTCGCGGCCGGCCAGTTCCAGCGGCAGTGCGACGTTTTCGGCCGCCGTCAGCGCCGGCAGCAGGTGGAAGCTCTGGAACACGAAGCCCACTTCGCGCGCACGCAGCTGCGCCCGGGTTTCCTCGTCCAGCGTGCCCAGCGACTGCCCGGCCAGGGTGATGCCACCTCGGCTGGGCAGGTCCAGCCCGGCCAGCAGGCCGAGCAGGGTGGTCTTGCCGGAACCGGAGGCCCCGACAATCGCCACGCTGGTGCCTTCATGTACCGTGAGGGTGATGTTGTCCAGTATGTGGACTTCACCCTCCGGGCCATGCACGGATTTGCCGACCTGGTCGACGGCGATGGCGACGGACGCGCTGCGGGGGGACAGGCTGTCGATGAGGAGACTCCAATGCGCATTACAGGGTGGAGCCGGCAAGCCGGCACGATGATGGTGCTGCTGCTAGGGTTGCTGCTGTGGTCCGGGCTGGCGTGTGCCAAAGGTCCGGCCGGCACGGTGCTGGTGCTCGGCGACAGCCTCAGTGCTGCCCACAATATCCCGACCGACGCGGGCTGGGTCAGCCTGCTGGACAAGCGGGTCAGGCAGCAGTCGAAAACCCCGCCGCGCATCGTCAACGCCAGCATGAGCGGGGAAACCACCGCTGGCGCGCTGACCCGCCTGCCGGGCCTGCTGGCCAGGGAGAAGCCGACCGTGGTGGTCATTGCCCTGGGGGGCAACGACGCGCTGCGTGGGCTGACCCCGGCGCAGGTGCAGGGCAACCTGGAAAAGATGCTGCTGGCCAGCCGCGCCGCCGGGGCCAAGGTGCTGCTGCTGGGCATCGACGTGCCACCCAACTACGGCCCGGCCTACCGCCAGCGCCTGGCCGCCGCCTACCGCGCGCTGGCCGACAGGTACCAGGTGCCGCTGCTGCCGTTCCTGCTGGAAGGCGTGGCCCTGCAGCCGGGGCTGATGCAGGCCGACGGCCTGCACCCCACCGCGCAGGCCCAGCCGAAGGTGCTGGACAACGTCTGGCCGCTGCTCAAGCCGCTGCTGTGAATCTTTTTTCAGCGTCTTGACGGAACTTCACATCGCGTCCACCGTCGATCGGGCATGTTTCACAAAGCTGAAGAAAGAGGGACTCACATGCGTCAGACGAAGGAGACTTCCGGCTTGGTGCTGGTGGTCGAGGACAACCGCAACATCTCCGAGATGATCGGCGAATACCTGGAAGGCCGTGGCTTCGAGGTGGACTATGCGCAGGATGGCCTGGACGGCTACCGTCTGGCGGCTGAAAACAGCTACGACGTGGTCGTGCTGGACCTGATGCTGCCGCGCCTGGATGGCATCGAAGTGTGCCGCCGCCTGCGCAACGATGCACGCAAGTCGACCCCGGTGCTGATGCTGACCGCGCGCGATACGCTGGACGACAAGCTCACCGGCCTGGGGTTTGGTGCCGATGACTACCTGACCAAGCCGTTCGCCATCCAGGAACTGGAAGCCCGCCTGCGCGCGCTGATCCGCCGCGAACGTCGCCAGGTGGGTTCGGAAGTGCTCAAGGTCGCCGACCTGGTGCTCGATCCGGTCAGCATGCGGGCCACCCGCGCCGGTACCGAACTGCAGCTCTCGCCCATCGGCCTGCGCCTGCTGACCATCCTGATGCGGGAATCGCCCCGCGTGGTCACCCGCCAGGAAATCGAGCGCGAGATCTGGGGCAACGGGCTGCCGGATTCGGACACCCTGCGCAGCCACCTGTACAACCTGCGCAAGATCATCGACAAGCCGTTCGACCGTCCGCTGCTGCACACCGTGCAGAGTGCCGGTTACCGCATCGCCGACATCGCCCAGCCGATGGCCTGAAGGGTGCCGGCGCAGGAACAGGCCCGCCCCGGCTCCGGCCGGGTCGCGGGGCAGGGAACGGGCCGTCGGCCGCACGCGGGGTCATCCCCCGTGCACGTCGCCGGCACGTCGCGCTGCCTATAATCGCAGCGCTTCAACCGGGACCCCGCAATGCCGCACGGCCTGCCGCGCAAGATCCGTATCGCTTTCATCCTGCAGGCAGTGCTGGCCAGCGTGGGCATCCTGCTCGGTGCCTGGCTGGTCTCGCTGGTGATCAAGCACAGCCTGGTGGGCGCCGCCCTGCGCGAAGAGGCGGCCTACTACTGGACGCTGCACGAGGCCTCGCCCGCGCAGCCGCCGCCCAACACCCAGAACATCCGTGGTTACCTGCTCGAGCGCGGGCGCTCCAGCCTGTCGCTGCCGGCCAACCTGCGCACGCTTGAACCCGGTTTCCACGAACTGCCCGACGATGACCAGCTGGTGCTGGTCGATGCCCGGGCCGAAGGCCGCCTGTACCTGGTGTTCCTGCGCTCGCGCGCGGAAATGCTGGCCTTCTGGTTCGGCATCGTGCCAGTGCTGCTGACCCTGCTGGCGGTGTATGGCGCCAGTTGGGTGACCTACCGTGCGTCCAAGCGGCTGGTATCGCCGGTGAACTGGCTGGCGCGCCGGGTGTCGCGTTGGGACCCCGGCCACCCCGAAGCAGCCGACCTGGAGCCGGACAAGCTGCCCGCCGACATGCAGGGCGAGACCCGCCAGCTGGCGGCCGCGCTGCATTCACTGGCCAACCGGGTCACCGACCACGTGGCCCGCGAACGCAACTTCACCCGCGATGCCAGCCACGAGCTGCGCACGCCGCTCACCGTGATCCGCGTGGCCAGCGACATGGCGCTGGGCGATGACAGCCTGGAACCGCGCCTGCGCCGCAGCCTGCAGCGCATCCAGCGCGCCGGGCGGGACATGGAAGCGGTGATCGATGCGTTCCTGATCCTGGCCCGTGAGGCCGACATCGAACCGCAGATCGAGCTGTTCGATGTCAACGACATCGTCCGCTACGAGGTGGACAACGCCAACGAACTGCTGGGCAACCGCCCGGTGGCGGTGCACCTGCACAGTGGCGGCCCGGTGCAGCTGCATGCCCCGCCGCGCGTGCTGCAGGTGGTGGTCAGCAACCTGGTGCGCAACGCCTGCAACTACACCGACGAAGGCCGCATCGACGTGCAGGTCGAGCCTGACCGGGTGGTGGTGCGGGATACCGGCATCGGCATGTCGGCCGAGGCGCTGGCCCGCGCGTTCGAGCCGTTCTACCGCGCCGAGCCGGACCGCCCGCAGGGCACCGGCCTGGGCCTGTCGATCGTGCGCCGGCTGTGCGACCGCTTCGGCTGGAAGGTCGCCTTGGCCAGCGAGCCGGGCAAGGGCACCGAAGCGACGGTCATCTTCCGCTGACCCACGACGCCGGGCATGGCCCGGCGCTACCGGGGTCGGATCCCGTTGCCACGCACCGGGCTCTGACCCCATGCCGGTTCGGCGCGGAAACCCTGCGCCGCCGGGCATGGTCTGGCGCTACCAGTAGATCCACGCCATGCGTGGATGAATCCCGGGTCACGCCCTGCTCAATCGCACTTCACCTTCGGCGCCACCGCCTTGGTCCAGATCGCGTAGCCGGCCGGGGTCATGTGCAGCATGTCCTCGCGGAACAGCTTCGCATCCGGCTGGCCATCGGCACCCAGCATCGGGGTGTAGATGTCGGTGTAGCCAGTGTTGGGCAGCTTGGCCAGGGCGGCCTTGATCATCGCGTTGGCCTGGTTGATCGCCGGCAGCAGGTGCGCGCGCGACGGGCTGGGCTTGATCGACAGGTATTCCACCTTGGTCTTCGGCAGGTCGCGATGCACGCGCTGCACGAAGGCCACCACGTCATCGCGGACCTGGGTCGCGCTGCGGCCGCTGTTGAGGTCGTTGTCGCCGGCATAGAAGAACACCTTGCACGGCGCATACGGCACCACGACCTGGCCGGCATACCAGGTGCTGTCGCGCACTTCCGAACCGCCGAAGCCACGGTTGAATACCGGCTGGCCGGGGAAGTCCTGGGCCAGGCTCTCCCAGAAGCGGATCGAGGAACTGCCGATGAACTCGATGCCACCGCGCGGCGGCGGGTTGCTCTGGTCGGCCTTGAGGAAGCTGGCCATGTCGCCTTCCCAGGCCACGTTGGACACCTGTTCGGGTACGCGTGGCGGGGCCGGCGGGCTCAACGCCTGGGCGAGCGGGGCCAGGGTCAGCAATCCAAGCGACAGCAGGCAGGTACGGGCGACGGACATCAGGGGCTCCAGCAAGGGCAGGGGACACCCATCATAGGAGTTCGCCGCGGTGCTGCGCTTGCCGATGGCGGGTCGTTGGCCGGCCCGCGCGGGGTGCCGCCGCCGCCCTTGTGGCAAAATGGGGGCTGTCTGCCCATTCCTGTGCACCCATGATTGCCTGCCGTGCGTCTGAGCGGTCGCTGCGCCGCGCCCCTGTTGCTGGATGTTCCATCCGTGGCTGATCAGTTCGGCCACATGCCCCGCGGCCCGCGCCGCATCTTCCAGGCCGCCCGCTGGTCCTGGCAGGGCCTGCGTGCTGCCTGGCTGCACGAGTCCTCGTTCCGGCTGGAGGTCTACCTGCTGGTGCTGCTGACCCCGCTGGCGCTGTGGCTGGGCCAGACCCCGGTCGAGCGCACGCTGATGATCGGCTCGATGCTGCTGGTGCTGGCGATGGAACTGGCCAACTCGGCCATCGAAGCGGTCATCGAGCGCTACGGCGCCGAGATCCACGAGCTGGCCGGCCGCGCCAAGGACATGGGCTCGGCGGCCGTCTTCGTGCTGATGATGAACGTGCTGCTGTGCTGGGCGCTGGTCGTGGTGCCCCACCTGCTGGCCGGCGCTTACGCCTGAACCCCCATTCCCCCACTGTCCTGAAGAGTTTCCATGTCCTTTGAGTTCCTCGCCGACCCCAATGCCTGGGTAACCCTGTTTACCCTCAGCGCCCTGGAAATCGTGCTCGGCATCGACAACCTGGTGTTCATCTCCATCGCCGTCAGCAAGCTGCCGGAAGAGCGCCGCCCGTTCGCCCGCAAGCTCGGCATCGCCGTGGCCTGCATCACCCGCATCGGCCTGCTGGTATCGCTGGCCTATCTGGCGCACATGGCCGCCAACCTGTTCACCGTGGCCGGCATGGGTATCTCCATCCGCGACCTGGTGCTGATCGTCGGTGGCCTGTTCCTGATCATCAAGGGCTACATGGAGATCAAGGAGCTGATCACTGGTGGCGAGGATGAAGACCCCACCACCACCAAGGCCTCGGCCGTGTTCGGCTACGTCATCGCGCAGATCGCGGTCATCGACATCGTGTTCTCGCTGGATTCGGTGATCACCGCCGTCGGCATCGCCGACCACATCCCGGTGATGGTCGCCGCCATCCTGCTGTCGGTGCTGGTGATGCTGCTGGCCGCCAACCCGCTGGGCCGCTTCATCGATGCCAACCCGACGGTGAAGATGCTGGCCCTGGCCTTCATCCTGCTGATCGGCGCGGTGCTGATCCTGGACGGCCTGGACGTGCACGTGCCCAAGCCCTACATCTACGCCGCGATGGGCTTCTCGGTGCTGGTGGAGTGGCTGAACCTGCTGATGCGCCGCCGCGCACGCGACCACCACGTGCCGGGCGCCGGCAACTGGTAAGCGATCCACCCAGGACCCCCGGCACTGCCGGGGGTTCTGCGTTGTGGGGCCGCCGCGCTCGCCGGGCATGGCCCGGCGCTACCGTTCGTGGTGAGGTCTGGTAGCGCCGGGCCATGCCCGGCGGAATGCGGCCACCACCTGTGAACCGGGGTCAACACTGTTTTCCCGCGGCGAGGCTTAATCGGCGGCGGCAAAGCGCGCAGGCTACGCAGCTTCCCGTTTCCTCCCCACAGGAACCCCCATGAATTCCAGAGCCGCCCTGCTTGCGCTGGCCGTCGGTGCCTTCGGCATCGGCACCACCGAGTTCACCCCGATGGGCCTGCTGCCCGTCATCGCCAGTGGCGTGGGTGTCAGCATCCCCACCGCCGGCATGCTGATCACCGCGTACGCCGTGGGCGTGATGGTCGGCGCGCCGATCATGACCCTGCTGATGGGCCGCTTCTCGCGGCGTACCGCGCTGATGCTGCTGATGTCGATCTTCATCGTCGGCAACCTGCTGTCCGCGCTGGCACCCAACTACGGCCTGCTGCTGCTGTCGCGGCTGGTCACCAGCCTCAACCACGGTGCCTTCTTCGGCATCGGTGCGGTGGTGGCGGCCAGCCTGGTGCCGAAGGAAAAGCAGGCGGCTGCGGTGGCGACCATGTTCATGGGCCTGACCATCGCCAACATCGGCGGCGTGCCGCTGGCTACCTGGGTCGGCCAGCAGCTGGGCTGGCGCCTGGCGTTTGCCGGCACCGCGGTGCTGGGCGTGGTGGCGATCACCGCGCTTGCCCTGGCCCTGCCGGCCTCGGCGCCGGGCGCGCGGCCGGACGTGCGCCGTGAGCTGAAGGCGATCCTGCAGCCGCAGGTGCTGCTGGCGATGGCGACCACGGTGCTGGGTGCTGGCGCCATGTTCACGCTCTACACCTACGTGGCGCCGGTGCTGACTGAGTTGACGGGTGCATCGAATGCGTTCATCGCGATGTCGCTGGCGCTGATCGGCATAGGCTTCACCGTCGGCAACGGCATCGGTGGGCGCTTGGCCGACTGGTCGCTGGATGGCGCCACCCGCATCCTGCTGGCGGCGCTGGCCGTGCTGATGTTCGTGCTGCCGCTGGCCTTCATGCATCACGCCACTGCGGCACTGGGTGTACTGCTGTTCGGTGCGGCGACCTTCGCCATCGTGCCGCCGCTGCAGATCCGGGTGATGCAGGCGGCGACCGAGGCACCGGGCCTGGCGTCGTCGATCAACGTGGGTGCGTTCAACCTGGGCAATGCGGTGGGTGCCGCGCTGGGTGGCGCGGTGATCAGCGCGGGGCTGGGCTATGCGGCGATTCCGGTGGCCGGTGGGTTGCTGGCGGCGGCGGGGTTGCTGCTGGCGTGGCTGGGGCGGATGCGCGCGCCGGTGGCTGAGGCCTGCTGAGGGATGTGGGGTTCCGGCAGGGCTTGCAGCCCTGCACCCGCAGAGGCAAGAGCCGAAGCAAGATCAAAAGCGGTGCTGGTTTTCTGCTGGCTGGGCGGGACGGTGTGGGCTTGCAGGACACGCCGTAAACCCGTCCATGGGGGCTCGTAGGCGCCATCCATGGCGCCTGCGGTCCTGCAAGCCCACACCGCCCCACCCCCGACAGGTCCACTCGGCTGTTGGTGGGTGCCGACCGTTGGTCGGCACGAATGCCTGGAGCATGGGCTTTTGACTTTGCTTTTGCTTTTGCTCTTTTTGATCTTTCCCGCGGTGCCAGGAAACCGTCCGTGGCCGGGAGGGTGGGTTGGCTGGGGGCGCGAGCGCCATGGATGGCGCTCACGAGCCTCCATGGACGGATTGTGGTGGTCTAATCAACTTGGACACTCGATAGGATCAATTTCGAGGATCGAGATAACCCATGGCAAAACAGATCA
>NZ_JASGBW010000088.1:0-307 GCF_030053215.1 Stenotrophomonas sp. PFBMAA-4
CAGCGGGTGCAGGGCTGCAAGCCCTGCCGGAACCCTTACCCCGCCGGGGTAGCAGCACCAATCCCAGCCAACCCACCTCCCGGCCACGGACAGTTTCCCGCGCCACCCCGGGAAAGATCAGGAAAACCAAAATCAAAAGCCGCTCCTTCAGACGTCCATGACGTCTGCCGTGCCGACCAACGGTCGGCACCCACCAACAGCAGAAGGGCGTTCCGACAGATTGCGGAAGTCTGTCGAAGGCGGGGTGGGTCCGGTTGAGGGGGTGTGAGCGGCATGGATGCCGCGACCAAGCCTTATCTGATTGGAA
>NZ_JASGBW010000009.1:0-136721 GCF_030053215.1 Stenotrophomonas sp. PFBMAA-4
CCCAACACCTATGCCAGGCAGCTCAAGGCTGCCGCCTGAAACGGCTTCATGGCGTCCGTTTTCAGGGAGCCAGATCATACACCCCCTCAACCGGACCCACCCCGCCTTCGACGGTTGGCCGGTGGCCAGTAGATCCACGCCATGCGTGGATGAGGCGTAAACCTGTAGAGCCGAGCCCATGCTCGGCTCTTTTTCTGCCCACGATCTCCGGCACAATCGCTGGAAGACTTCCCCCAGAAAAAGGTGAACGTGCAATGCGCATCCTGATTCTCGGCGCCGGTGGTACCGGCGGTTACTTTGGCGGCCGCCTGGCCCAGGCCGGCGTGGACGTGACCTTCCTGGTCCGCCCCACCCGCGCCAGCCAGCTCGACCGTGAGGGCCTGGTCATCCGCAGCCCCGTCGGCGATGCCAGCTTCCCGGTGCAGCACGTCACTGCCGACGCCCTGCCCGCGCTTGCGGCGCAGCAGCCGTTCGACCTGGTCATCCTCAGCTGCAAGGCCTACGACCTGGACAGCTCGATCGATGCGATCGCACCGGCGGTGGGCGCCCACACCAGCGTGCTGCCCATCCTCAACGGCCTGCACCACTACGGCGCACTGGATGCCCGCTTCGGCCGCGAGGCCGTTCTTGGCGGCCTATGCTTCATCAGCGCCACCAAGGCACCCGACGGCGCGGTGCTGCACCTGGGCAAGCCCGCCAAGCTGACCTTCGGCGAGCGCGACGGTGGTGCGATCTCAGACCGCGTGCGTGCCTTCGCTGCTGCCTGCGCGCAGGCCAACCTGGACCACCTGGCCAGCGGGCAGATCGGCCAGGAACAGTGGATCAAGTACACCTTCCTGACCGCGCTGGCCGCGGCCACCTGCCTGCTGCGCGCGGACATCGGCACGATCGTCGCCACCGATGACGGCGAAGCCATCGTGCGCGGCTTGTACGACGAATGCCTGGCCGTGGCCGAAGCGGCCGGCGAACCGGTGCCGCAGGCCGCGCAGGACACCGCGCGCGGCACCCTGACCCAGGCGGGATCTGCGCTGAAAGCCTCGATGCTGCGTGACCTGGAAGCCGGCCAGCAGGTGGAAGCGGCGCACATCGTCGGCGACATGCTGGCGCGCGCGCGCACGGCCGACCAGGAAGGCCTGCTGCTGCAGGTCGCCTACAGCAGCCTGCAGGCCTACCAGGCGCAGCGCAGCGCGTGATGGCCACTGTGGCGCCCGCGCCCCTGCCGTCGCCGGTGCTGATCCTCGGCATGGGCTGGAGCGGCCGCGTACTGGCCGCACGATTGCAGGCGCGTGGCGTGCAGGTCGCGGGCACGGTGCGTGATCCGGCAGCGGTGGCCGACGATGGGCTGCGTCGGCACCGCCTGCACGTCGATGCCGCGCCATCGCCTGCACTCCTGCAGGACATCGCACAGGCCCAGGCCGTGCTCTGCAGCGTGCCGCCCGATGCACAGGGCGACCCTGCGCTGCGCCAGCTGCTGCCCGCCCTGCGGGCAAGCCCGTCGCTGCGCTGGATCGGTTACCTGTCCTCGACCGCGGTCTATGCCGACCGCGGCGGTGGCTGGATCGACGAAAGCAGCGTGGCCGATGCCAGCGAAGCGGCGGGCGTGCAACGTCGCCTGGCCGAGGCGCAGTGGCAGGCACTGTCCAATGAACGCGGCATCGCCTCGGCGGTCTTCCGCCTGCCGGGGCTGTACGGCCCGGGCCGCAATGCCTTGCTGCAGCTGGCTGAAGGACGCGCCCGCCACGTGGTGCGCCCCGGGCTGGTGTTCAACCGGCTGCATGTGGAGGATCTGGCGGCGGTGGTCATCGCGGCGATGCAGCGGCCCACGCGGGATGGACTGTATCTGCCCGCCGATGACGAACCGGCGCCACCGCAGGAGGTGCTGGCATACGCCGCGAAGCTGGGCGGCTTCACGCTGCCACCGGCGCTGGCCTGGGATGACCCGGCAGTGAGCGCGACGCTGCGGCGGTTCTACCAGAGCAACAAGCGCATCGACAGTCGCGGCACGCGCGAGGCGCTGGGGTGGACGCCGCAGTTTGCGACGTACCGGGAGGGGCTGGAGGCGCTGGCCGCTTCGCTCGCCGGGCGTGGCCCGGCGCTACCGGGCAGCATCTGATTCCCACCGCTGCGCTCGCCGGGCGTGGCCCGGCGCTACCGTCCTGCGTCCACCGCTCTTGTAGAGCCGAGCCCATGCTCGGCTTACGGCAGCCGAGCATGGGCTCGGCTCTACAGGATCAACCTGCGTCGGGCAGGCGGAAGAACGTGCGCGTGGCGGCGGTGGCGTTGGCGGCGGTCACTGCCACGTCTTCGCCACGGTCGCGGGCCAGTTCCTCGACGATGTGCGAAAGGAACATCGGTTCGTTGCGGCGGTCCTTCGGCATCGGCTTCAGCGTGCGCGGCAGCAGATACGGCGCGTCGGTCTCGATCATCAGGCGGTTGGCCGGGATGTTCTTCACCAGCTCGCGCAGGTGCGCGCCACGGCGCTCGTCGCACAGCCAGCCGGTGATGCCGATGTACCAGTCCTGGTCGAGGTAGTCGAACAGTTCATCGCGCTCGCCGGTGAAGCAGTGCACCACCGCCGGGCCAAGGCGGCCGTCGAAATTCTTCATCTGCGCCATGAAATCGGCATGTGCATCGCGCTGGTGCAGGAACAGCGGCTTGCCAGTGTCCGCAGCCAGCTGCAGCTGGCGCTCGAATGCGCGGTGCTGGGATGGGCGCGGCGAGAAATCACGGAAGTAATCCAGGCCGCATTCGCCTACCGCCACCACTTCCGGGTGGGCATGCAGCGCGCGCATCTCGGCATCGCATTCCTCGGTGTATTCCACCGCATGGTGCGGATGCACGCCGGCCGTGGCGTACAGGAAACCGGGGTGCTGCTGCGCCAGCTGCAGGGCCAGCGGCGAGTGCTCGCGGCTGGCTCCGGTGATGACCATCTGCACCACGCCGGCCTGACGCGCGCGGTCCAGGACGGCATCGCGGTCGCGGTCGAAGGAGTCGTGGGTCAGGTTGGCGCCGATATCGATCAGGTGCATGGTCATCACGGGGGAAAAGTGCCCGCGCATTGTACCTGCGCCCGCTGTGGCCCCTTATCCTTGGCACATGAACGCCCCGCTCTTCCCGATTTCCCCGTTGCTGCCGCAGATCCAGCAGCACCTGGCCGCGCAGCCACGGCTGGTGCTGGAGGCCCCGCCCGGTGCCGGCAAGACCACCCAGGTGCCACTGGCCCTGCTCGATGCACCGTGGCTGCAGGACCGGAAGATCATCCTGCTGGAACCGCGCCGGGTCGCCGCACGCAGCGCCGCGCTGTTCATGGCGCGGCAGCTGGGCGAAGAGGTCGGTGGCACGGTCGGCTACCGCATCCGCTTCGAGAACAAGGTTTCGGCGCGCACGCGCATTGAAGTCGTCACCGAAGGCATCCTGACCCGCATGCTGCAGGACGATCCGATGCTGGAAGAGGTCGGTGCGATCCTGTTCGACGAATTCCACGAGCGCCATCTCAGCGGCGACCTTGGCCTGGCCCTGGCGCTGGACGTGCAGGCGCAGCTGCGCGACGACCTGCGCCTGGTGGTGATGTCGGCCACGCTGGATGGCGAGCGGCTGGCGCGTTTCCTCGATGCGCCCCGCCTCAGCAGCGAAGGGCGCAGTTACCCGGTGGCGATCAGCCACTTCCCGGCACGCCGCGATGAAGCGCTGGAACTGCAGGTGCGCCGTGCCGTGCAGCAGGCCCTGGCCGAACATCCCGGCGACCTGCTGGTGTTCCTGCCCGGCCAGCGCGAGATCGCGCGGGTGCAGGCGGGCCTGCAGGAATCGCTCGATGGCGGTGTCGACGTGCTGGCGCTGCACGGCGAGCTGCCGGTGGAACAGCAGGCGCGCGTGCTGCAGGCCGCCAGCGATGGCCGCCGCCGCGTGGTGCTGGCCACCAACGTAGCCGAATCTTCGGTGACGTTGCCCGGTGTGCGCGTGGTGATCGACAGCGGCCAGGCGCGCGAGCCGCGCTACGACCCCAACAGCGGCTTCACCCGGCTGGACGTGGTGGCCATCGCGCAGGCGTCGGCCGACCAGCGCGCTGGACGCGCCGGTCGCGTGGCCGAGGGCGTGGCGTGGCGGCTGTGGCCGCAGTCGCAGCGGCTGGAGCCACAGCGCCGCGCCGAGATCGACCAGGTGGAACTGGCCGGGCTGGCGCTGGAACTGGCCGCATGGGGCAGCAGCGATCTGCGTTTCCTCGATCCACCGCCCGCCGGCCCGATGGCTGCCGCACGCGAGCTGCTGCAGCGGCTGGGCGCGCTGTCGGACACCGGCGCGATCACCGCGCTGGGCCGCCGCGTGCTGGCGCTGGGCACCCACCCGCGCATGGCGGCAATGCTGCTGGCCGCACCCGATGCACGCGCGCAGGCGCTGGCCGCCGATCTGGCCGCGCTGCTGGAGGCGCGCGATCCGCTGCGCCAGGGCGGTGATGCGCTGGCGGCACGCTGGCGTGCGCTGGCCGCCTTCCGCAACGGCCGCGCACCGTCCGATGCCAACCGCAGCGGGCTGGCCGCCATCGATGCGGCTGCCAGGCAATGGCGCCGACGCCTGCGCTGTGATTCCACGCCACCGGCCAGCATCGAGGCGCATGAGCTGGGCGACCTGCTGGCCCACGCCTTCCCCGACCGCATCGCCTTCCAGCACCCCAGCGACCCGCTGCGCTACCTGCTGGCCAATGGCCGCAGCGCGCGCCTGCACGAACTGAGCGATCTGCGCGGCGAACCCTGGCTGGTGGCCAGCGAGCTGCGCTTCGAGGCACGCGACGCGCTGCTGCTGCGCGCTGCGCCGGTGGATGAGAATGGCCTGCGCAAGGCGTGGCCGGAGCGCTTCGTGACCGAGGCCGCCGTACGCTGGGACAGCGAACGCCGCGCCCTGGTGGCCCTGCGCGAAACCCGCTTTGATCGCATCGTGCTGGACAGCCGCTCGGCCGGCCGGGTCGATCCGCAGCAGGCCGCGCAGGCGTTGACCGATGCGATAGCCGAGCTGGGCCTGTCGGCGCTGCCGTGGACCGAGGGCCTGCGCCAGTGGCAGGCCCGGGTGGAATCACTGCGCCGCTGGATGCCCGAGCTCGGCCTGCCCGACTGCAGCGATGATGCCCTGCTGGCCACGCGCGCGCAGTGGCTGCAGCCAGCGTTTGCCGGCAAGACGCGGCTGGATGCACTGGACGAGAGCAGCTTCGGCGAAGCGCTGAAGTCACCGCTGGAGTGGTCGCAGCGGCAGCTGGTGGAGCGCCATGCGCCGACCCGCATCACCGTGCCCTCCGGGTTGGAGCGGCCGATCAGCTACGCGCTGGACAGCGAGAGCGGCGAACCGCTGCCGCCGGTGCTGGCGGTAAAGCTGCAGGAGCTGTTCGGCCTGGCCGACACCCCGCGCATCGCCGATGGCCGGGTGCCGCTCACCCTGCACCTGCTCTCGCCCGGCGGCCGCCCGCTGCAGGTCACCCAGGACCTGCGCAACTTCTGGGAAAACACCTATGCCGAGGTGAAGAAGGAGATGAAGGGCCGCTACCCGCGCCATCCCTGGCCGGACGACCCGTGGACGGCGACCGCCACGCACCGGGCCAAGCCGCGCGGAACGTGAGGGGTAGTGCCGGCCGCCCACCCTGCCTGATCCTGAATGGCTGGGGTAGAGTCACCTCATCGACTGCCCTGACTGACATACCGTTTACAGGCAGCAGGACACACTGGACTTCGACCCGAGGCAAAGGACCCCCCGCATGAGCAAGCTGACCGTAATCACCGACCGCGCCCTGGAGCGCGCCCTGGAACTGGCGCATACCGCCGGCGATGGCCTGAAGAGTGCGGGTGGCAGCCTGCGCCATCTCGGCCCGCAGGCCAGTGACTGGATCAAGACCGGCGCCGCCGTGGGTGCGGTGAAGACCGGCGGCAAGGTCGCCACCAAGTTCGTGCGCCGCAACCCGGCCGTGGCCGTGGCTGCTGCAGCCGTGGGCGTGGGCCTGCTGGGCTACGCGCTGTACCGCAAGCAGCAGAAGAAGAAGGCCGGCAACGGCCATGTGGTCAACGGCCAGGCGCAGCGCATCAACGCGCGTGACCGCCGCAACGACACCGTGGTGGACGAGCACAGCGACATCGGCAGCGACGCGTGATGTAGGCCTGGGTCGGATCCCTTCCGCAGGAAGGGCGCTGACCGGGGACCACAAGGGCCGGACGCCGCAGGGCCTCCGGCCTTTTCTGTCTCAGCCGATCTGCCGCCACTGCCCCGGCTGCAGGTCATCCAGGCGGTAGGGGCCCATCGCCACGCGCACCAGGCGCAGGGTGGGCAGGTTCACCGCCGCGGTCATCCGCCGCACCTGGCGGTTGCGGCCTTCGCGGATCGTGATGGCCAGCCAGCTGTCGGGCACGGTCTTGCGGAAACGCACCGGCGGATCACGCAGCCACAGTTCCGGCGCCGGATCGAGGCGCTCGATCTTCGCCGGCAGGGTCGGCCCATCGTTCAGCACCACGCCATCGCGCAGCTGCTGCAGCTGTTCATCGCTGGGCGTGCCTTCCACCTGCACCCAGTAGGTCTTGTCGGCCTTGTGCTTCGGGTCGGTCAGCTTATGCGCCAGCGTGCCGTTGTCGGTCAGCAGCAGCAGGCCCTCGCTGTCATGGTCCAGCCGGCCCGCCGCGTACACGCGCGGCGGCAGGCCGAAGCCGGCCAAGGTCGGCCGCGGCGGCACGCTGCGGTCGGTGAACTGGCAGAGCACGTTGAAGGGCTTGTTGAAGGCAATCAGCATTGCGGGCACGGCAGGCAGTGGATGCGGCATTGTCCCACGCCGCGCTGCGCGCCCGGAATTGCAGAGCCGAGCCCACGCTCGGCCGCCTTCCTCAGCCGAAGACCTTCCATTCCAGCAGGAACGAACCCAGCACCAGCGCGATACCGCATGCGGCGATGACATTGGCGCGGCGCCGCAGGCGTGCGAGCGGCGGGCTGGCCCGGCGCGCCCGTTCTTCCAGCAGCGCGCCGGCGAACACCACGGCAAACCCCACCGTCGCCATCAGATCGTAGGCATGGCCACCGTAAAACATGAAATCAAACAGCCGCGCCAGTACCAGCACTGCGACGAAGATGTAGAAAACCTTGTTCAACCGTCCACTCCCTTGGGGTAGCGCCGGGCCATGCCCGGCGGATGCACGTCGCCTCCCTTGCCACGCCGCTGCGCTCGCCGGGCGTGGCCCGGCGCTACCGGCTTACGGCTTCACGAAACGCAGGGTCATGCGGTCGCTTTCGCCGATGGCCTGGTACTTCGCATCGTCGGCCTTGTCATGCTGGTTGGTCGGCGGCAGGGTCCACACGCCGTTCGGGTGGTCCTTGGTGTCACGCGGGTTGGCATTGACCTCGGTGCGAGCCTCCAGCTTGAAACCTGCGGCCTCGGCCATGGCGATGACCTGCTGCTGGCCCACGTAGCCGGTGTCGTCGTCATCGGCGACGTCGGCCTTGGCGCGGTGCTCGACCACGCCCAGCACGCCGCCCGGCTTGAGCACGTTGAAGAACCCCTGGAACATGCCCTGGGCCTGGCCGGCCTTGCGCCAGTTGTGCACGTTGCGGAAGGTCAGCACCACATCGGCTGAATTGGCCGGGCCGAACACCGGCTTGGCCGGGTCGTAGCCCACCACGGCGGCCTTGTCGAACTGGGCCGGTGCGCCGGCGAACTTCTTTTCCAGGCCATCGCGGCTGCGCTGCTGGTAATCACGGCCACGGCCTTCGGGCACGGCAGACGGATCGACCACGGCAGCAATGTAGTGGCCCTTGTCACGCAGCAGCGGCGCGAGGATTTCCGAGTACCAGCCGTTGCCGGGCGTGATCTCGATGACGGTCTTTTCCGGCGAGACCTTGAAGAAGGCCAGCGACTGCGCCGGATGGCGGTAATTGTCGCGCTTGACGTTGGCAGGGTCGCGGGTGGACGCCTTCACCGCCGCGTCGATGGCCGGCGTGACCTGGATCTTCGCCGGTGCCACCGTGGCCGGGGCAGCGAATGCGGGGACAGCGACAAGCAGGGCCGAGGCAAACAGCAGGCGGCAACCACGCAGGGACGAAGCAGCGATCATCGGGGCGATTCCAGCGGAAGATGCGGCGAGACTAGCAGCCACCGCGCGCAAGGTGTTCACAAAACGTTAGCCACGCGCCCGCGACGGAACACTGTTTTGTGTCCAGCGCCGCAGCGCGGTCACACATCGCGCTCTATGCTGCAGGACTACCCCCAAGGAGTCCGTGCCCATGACGGCAACCCGCGAACTGGGCCGTTCCGGCCTGCATGTACGTCCGCTCGCCTTCGGTGGCAACGTGTTTGGCTGGAGCGCCGATGAGAAGGCCAGCTTCGCCCTGCTCGATGCCTTTGTCGATGCCGGCTTCAACCTGGTCGACACCGCCGATGTCTATTCGGCCTGGGTGCCGGGCAACCAGGGTGGCGAATCGGAAACGCTGATCGGCAAGTGGTTCGCCCGCAGCGGCAAGCGAGACAAGGTGGTGCTCGCCACCAAGGTGGCCAAGTGGGCCGAGCGCCCCGGGCTGACGCCGGACAACATCAATGCCGCGGTGGAAGATTCGCTGCGCCGCCTGCAGACCGACGTCATCGATCTGTACCAGGCCCATGAGGATGATGAATCGACGCCGCTGGAAGCAACGCTGGCCGCGTTCGGGCGCCTGATCGAAGCGGGCAAGGTGCGCGCCATCGGTGCGTCCAACTACAGGGCCACGCGCCTGGCCGATGCGCTGAAGGTGTCCACCGATTACAAGCTGCCGCGCTATGAAACGCTGCAGCCGGAGTACAACCTGTACGACCGCGCCGGTTACGAGAAGGAACTGGAACCGCTGGTGCAGCGCGAGCAGATCGGCGTGATCGGTTACTACGCACTGGCCAGCGGTTTCCTCAGCGGCAAGTACCGCACCGCGGACGATGCCGCCAAGAGCCCGGCGCGCGGCGAGACGGTGGTCAAGCGCTATCTGAATCCGCGCGGCCTGCGCATCCTGCAGGCGCTGGATGACGTGGCCAGCAAGCACGGCGCCAGTGCCGCACAGATTGCACTGGCGTGGCAGATCGCACGGCCGTCGATTACTGCGCCAATCGTCAGCGCCACCAGCGTCGAGCAGCTGCATGACCTGCTCGCGGCCGCCAACGTGGGCCTGAGCGTGCAGGACATCGCACAGCTGGATGCCGCCAGCGTTGAAGGCTGAGGCGCGGGAAACCAGCAGACGCCCCAGCGTGAATGGGTTGCGCACGCAATGAACGTCGTTTATCGTGCGCGCCACGTTTCAACCCGCAACGGAAGACCTTCCTTGAACACACCCGTCGTCGCCATCGCCAACCTGCTGCCATGCCTGCGCATGGACGTGGCGAAGCGTGCGCCGGGCGAGGAAAGCCTGCTGACAACGGCCTGATGCCCGCCCTGCGGAGATCGGCCACCCCGATCTCCGAGGACTGACGACGCCCTCGGACTGCACGTCCGGGGGCGTTTTCATCTGCGTCGATACAAGGACCCGCGATGCCAGCTCTGCACTCCGCGCGGCACGCCGCCGCACACTGATCCGGACACGCCTGCCGTGCCATGGCACGCGCCTGGCGCAGGCGGACCGATCTGCACACTCCAGCAGCGCCCTACCCCACGACGCGTCGTCGAGGCCGGGTGGCTGCACCTTCACTTCCGCAGCGTCCGCGCTGCAACCACGGGCAGACGCCCACGGCCGTGCCGTGGTGCCGGCCCGTGCAGGACAATCACTACGAGATGGACATTCAACACAACTATCAATGGCTGCATGCCGAAGGCAGTACGCCGATCAAGGGCTGGGTGGACGGCGTTCCGCTGGAGGCCGAAGCCCACGCGCAGCTGCGCAACATCGCGGCGATCCCGTTCGTCGGGCCCTGGGTGGCGGTCATGCCCGACGTGCACCTGGGCAAGGGCGCGACCGTCGGCTCGGTGATCCCCACGCGGGGCGCGATCATTCCCGCGGCCGTGGGCGTGGACATCGGCTGTGGCATGGCCGCGGTGCGAACCACGCTGCGTGCCAACGACCTGCCTGATGACCTGCGCCAGCTGCGCAGCGGCATCGAGCGCAGCGTGCCGGTGGGCAACGGCCGCAGCGGCGAGCACCAGCGGCTGCCTGACAGCATCGGCACGCGGCTGCTGCAGTCCGGCCTGGCCGCGGGCCTGGAGCAGATCAAGGAAAAGCACCGGCGGATCCGCACCGACAAGCTGGACTGCCAGCTGGGCACGCTGGGCGGCGGCAACCACTTCATCGAACTGTGCCTGGACGAAGCCGATGCGGTGTGGGTGATGCTGCACAGCGGTTCGCGCGGCACCGGCAACCTGATCGGGACCTACTTCATCGAACAGGCGCGGCGCGAACTGGAACGCCGCGTGCTCGGCTTCCATCTGCCGGACAAGGACCTGGCGTTCTTCATGGAGGGCGAGCCGCTGTTTGATGACTACGTGCAGGCGGTGTCGTGGGCGCAGGACTACGCACGGCAGAACCGCGAGGCGATGATGGCGCGGGTGCTGGCGGAAATGCGCCAGCGCCTGCCGAAGTTCAAGCTGGCCGCGATGGCGGTGAACTGCCACCACAACTACGTGCAGAAGGAAACGCATGCGGGGCAGGAACTGCTGGTGACGCGCAAGGGTGCGGTCAGCGCGCGCGAGGGCGAGCTGGGCATCATTCCCGGCAGCATGGGCACGCGCAGCTACATCGTGCGCGGCAAGGGCAGCACCGACAGCTTCCACAGCTGCAGCCACGGCGCCGGCCGGGTGATGAGCCGTGGCGCGGCGCGGCAGCAGATCACCCTGGCGCAGCACCGCGAGGCCACCGCGCACGTGGAATGCCGCAAGGACAGCGGCGTGCTGGATGAATCACCGGCGGCGTACAAGTCGATCGATGATGTGATGGCCGCGCAGCGCGACCTGGTGGAGGTGGTGCACACGCTCCGCCAGGTGCTGTGCGTGAAGGGGTGATGGTTGCATCCACGCATGGCGTGGATCTACTGGGACAGCGCGCCGTTCAGCGCGGCATGCTGTCCTCGGCCACCAGCGCGTGGTGCACGCCGATGCCTGCACGCACGCCTTCGGCCATTGCCAGGGTGATGTTGCCGACCGTGGTCGCATCACCGGCGGCATACACGTTCGGCACCGAGGTCTGCTTCATCATGTCGACCTCCACCAGCACGCCCATCGGGCTTTCCACCAGGGTGCAGCCGAGCTGCTGCACCAGCGGCGTGGCCATCTGCTGCATCGCCGGCACGAACAGGGCGCGCTGGGCGATGCGGCGGCCATCGGCCAGTTCCACTTCCAGCCAGGTGGGCTGCTCGCCCTGCACGCCCACCACCGGGATGGTTTCAACCTGCACGCCGCGCTGCTGCATGGCGGCCTGCTCTTCATCGCTGATGGGCAGGCCCTGGCTGAAGAAGGTGACATTGCCCCACTCGGCGAACAGCGGCGCCTTCGCGGCCGACATCGGGTGACCGCCAAGCAGGCCGATGGCACCGCCGCCGACTTCATAGCCATGGCAGTACGGGCAGTGCAGCACGGTGCTGCCCCAGCGTTCGGCCAGGCCCGGCAGATCGGGCAACTGGTCAGCAATGCCGGTGGCCAGCAGCAGCTTGCGGGCGGCCAGCACCTGGCCATCGGCAGTACGCACGTCCACGCCCTCGGCGTTGGCCTGCGCGTGCACCACCTCGCCCTGCAGCCAGCGCACGGTGGGGTAGTCGAGCAACTGCTGGCGCGCGTTCTTCAGCAGCTCGGCGCCGCTGATGCCGTCCTGCCCCAGCACGCCGTGCGAGTGGCTGGCGGCACGATTGCGCGGCAGGCCGCTGTCGATGATGGTGACCGGGCGGCGCGCACGGGCCAGGATCAGGCCGGCGGCGATGCCGGCATAGCTGCCGCCGACGATGAGGACATCAGGATTCATGGTGACCTTCCAGGGAACGGTGATGGGCAAGATGGCGGGCGAAATCGGCGCCCAGCTGGTCCAGGGTGCTGGCCTGCAGGCGCGCTTCGAGCATGCGCTGGGCCTCGCGCGCGCCGTCCTGCAGTGCCTGGTTGACCAGCTGCTGGATGGGGCAGCCACCGCCGTTGTCGCGGTTGCCGACCTGCACCAGTGGCGGCGCGCCGACGGCCAGGTAGATGTCGTGCAGGCTGATCTGCGATGCGTCGCGCGCCAGCTGGCTGCCACCGCCATGGCCGCGCGTGCTGCGCACCAGACCGGCCTTGTGCATCTGTGCCAGCAGGCGGCGGATGACCACCGGATGGGTGGGGAGGCAGGCAGCCAGTTGTTCGGACGTGCGCGGGCCTTGCTGGCCGACCAGGTGGGCCATCACATGCAGCGCGTCGGAGAGCGGGTTGGCGGATTTCATGTAACTACGATAGTTACATTTAAACCTCCTGTCGAGAGTCCGCTTTCGTTCCATATGGACACATCTGTCCTATGAAACATTTTCTTCACCTATCTAAACGCAACAGTAATGTGATCGGCTTCGCACTTCAGAGGACTCAAGCGCGGTCGATACCGCATCGCCCCCCTTCCGTGAGTCCGCCCCATGAACGTCTCCTCCCGTGCGCCGCGGCTGCAGTCGAAGCTGCTTGGTGCTGTATCCGTCGGCCTGGCCATCGTCCTGCTGTGCGCCCTCGCGGGCCTGGCATCGGCGTGGCTGAAGCTGTCCACCGAAGTGCCCGCGGAGGTCGCCCACAGCCGCGCTGCCGAGCACCTGCAGCGTGAGTTCCGCGGCCAGGTGCAGGAATGGAAGAACGTGCTGCTGCGCGGCCACGACGAAGCGCTGCGCCAGCGCCACCTGCAGGCCTTCGATGACGAGGGCAAGCGTGTGGAGACACTGGCCAGCGGCCTGGCCACCAGCCCCGATGCGCGCACCCGCGACATGGCGAAGGCCTTCAGCGCCCTGCACGCGCAGCTGCAGAAGGACTACCACGCCGCCCTGCAGGCCTTTGCCGAAGCCGGCTACGACCCTGCCGCCGGTGACACGCTGGTACGCGGCAAGGATCGTCCGGTGGCGGCGGCGCTGGATGCGCTGGGCACGCACGCCTCGCAGGTGGCCGAAGCCGCGGTGGCCGCGCGTTCGCAGCAGGCACGGCGCACGCTGGTGGTGTGCGCGGTGCTGACCATCACCGCAGCGGTGCTGTTGCTGGCCGGCCTGGGCTGGTGGCTGCGGCGTGCCGTGGTGCAACCGGTGCTGGCGGTGGAAGCCGCCGCACGCGCGGTGGCCGCCGGTGACCTGGACCATGTGGTGCAGGTGCACAGCCGCGATGAGATCGGCCGCCTGGCGCAGGCCATGCAGGCCGTGCAGGGCACCCTGCGCGACGTGCTTGCCGCACAGGCGGCGATGGCGCAGGCGCACGACGCCGGCACCATCAGCCACCGCATGCAGGCCGCCGCGTTCCCCGGCGCGTACGGACGCATGGTGGCCGACACCAACGCGCTGGTCGACGCACACATCCAGGTGAAGATGCGCGCGATCGCGGTCATGGGCCGCTACGCGGTGGGCGACCTCAGCCAGGACATGGAACGCCTGCCGGGCGAGAAGGCGGTGATCACCGAGGCGCTGGATGCGGTCAAGCGCAATCTCGGCGCGATCAACGGCGAGATCCGCCGCCTGGCCGGTGCTGCGGCGGCCGGCGATTTCAGCCAGCGCGGCGACACCGCACGTTTCGAGCATGACTTCCGCGCGATGGTCGATGGCCTGAACCAGCTGATGCAGGGCACCGAACAGAATCTGGGCGAGGTATCGGCGATGCTGCGGGCGATTGCCGATGGCCGCCTGGGCGCGCGCATGCACGGCGATTTCCAGGGCGTGTTCGCGCGCATCGCCAGCGATGCCAACACCACCGCGGCGCAGCTGGCGACCATTGTTACCGACATCAAGCACACCTCGGGCAACATCCATTCGGCTGCTGCCGAGATTGCTGCTGGCAACAACGATCTGTCGCGCCGCACCGAACAGCAGGCGGCCAACCTGGAAGAAACCGCCGCGTCGATGGAGGAACTGACCTCCACCGTGCGCCAGAATGCCGAACACGCGCGCCAGGCCAACCAGCTCGCGATCGGCGCGCATGGCGTGGCCTCGCAGGGCGGTGAAGTGGTCGGCCAGGTGGTGGCGACCATGGGCGCGATCGAGACGTCCTCGCGGCAGATCGCGGCGATCATCAGCGTCATCGACGGCATCGCGTTCCAGACCAACATCCTGGCGTTGAACGCAGCCGTGGAAGCGGCGCGTGCCGGCGAACAGGGCCGTGGCTTCGCGGTGGTGGCCAGCGAGGTGCGCACCCTGGCGCAGCGTTCGGCGGCGGCCGCCAAGGAGATCAAGACCCTGATCGAAGCCTCGGTGGAACAGGTCGGCCACGGCGCCCAGCGCGTGCGCCAGGCGGGAGACACGATGGCCGAGATCGTGGCGTCGGTGCAGCGCGTGACCGACATCATGGCCGAGATTTCCGCAGCGTCGCAGGAACAGAGCGCGGGCATCGAGCAGGTCAGCCAGACCGTCATCCAGATGGATGGCACCACCCAGCAGAACGCGGCGCTGGTGGAAGAAGCCAGTGCAGCCGCGCGCAGCCTGGAACAGCAGGCCGACCGCTTGATCGAAGCGGTGGATGTATTTGATCTGTCGAGTGCGGCGACGACGCAGGACGGCTTCGCGCGCGCGGCATGACGGTGTTGAATGGGTAGCGCCCGACCGTTGGTCGGGCGACGGCAGGATCAGTGCGGACCAACGGTCCGCACCCACCGAGGGGGCCCGTCCACACCCATCAGCCCCACCGGTAGCGCCCGACCGTTGGTCGGGCCACGGCAGGATCAGTGCGGACCAGCGGTCCGCACCCACCGAGGGAGCCCGTCCACACCCATCAGCCCCACCGGTAGCGCCCGACCGTTGGTCGGGCCACGGCAGGATCAGTGCGGACCAACGGTCCGCACCCACCAAAGGAGCCGGTCCGCACCCACCAAGCCTCAGCGCAGATAATCACCCTGCGCCATCACTTCGCCCAGGTGATCCAGGAACGAGCTGATGCGCGCCGACACCGCGGTGTTGCGGTAATACACCGCGTGGATCGGCTGGTAGACATCCAGCGTCTGCGCGGCCAGCACCGGCACCAGCGTGCCGGCGGCGCGATCGCGGTCGGTCACGAAGTCGGACAGGCAGGTGATGCCTACGCCTTCCACCGCCAGCCGGCGCAGGGTTTCGCCGCTGGATACGGCGATATCCGGACGCACCAGCAGTTGCCCGTCGGCATCGCCCGGCAGCGGCCAGCGGTTCAATGATTCCGGCTCGTTGAAGCCAAGCAGCGTGTGCTGGCCCAGTGCGGCCACGCTGGACGGTTCGCCGTGCGCGGCCAGATAGGCCGGGCTGGCCACCAGCTGCAGCCGGCAGCGTCCCAGCGCGCGCGCATGCAGGGTCGAATCGGCCAGCGGGCCGATGCGGATGGCCAGGTCGGTGCGCCGTTCCAGCAGGTCGATGTAGCGCTCGGAGCTGTTCAATTCCAGCTGCACCTCCGGGTAGCGCGCGCGATAGCTGGCCACCAGCGGCGCGATCACGTGCAGCACGAAGGGCATGGCCGCATCCACGCGCAGCCGTCCGGCCGGACGCTCGCGGCGGGCGGCCATCTGTTCTTCGGCCGACTCCACCGCATCGATGATCGCCCGCGCGTGGCGCAGGTAGGCCTCGCCCTCGGCGGTCAGGTGCAGGCGGCGCGTGGTGCGGGTCAGCAGGGTGGTGCCCAGCTTTTCCTCCAGCCGGCCCAGCGCGCGGCTGACGCCGGAGGGGGTCTGTCCCAGCTGTTCGGCGGCGGCGCTGATCGAGCCGCTGTCGATGACGGCCAGGAAGGCCTGCATTTCGTCGAGGGTCGTCTTCATGCCGCCATTATTGACCACCAGGCAAGAGTGATTGGCGTGAAGACTGGTTTTTCGGCAAAGGTGCGCCGCGCACACTGCGCGCCTTCCTTCCCTTCGGAGCCTGCCATGACCCGTGGCATTCCCCTCGCCCTGCTGGCGCTGACCCTCGGCGCCTTCGCCATCGGCACCACCGAGTTCGTCATCGTCGGCCTGATCCCCACCATTGCCGCCGACCTCCACGTCAGCCTGCCCTCGGCCGGCCTGCTGGTCTCGCTGTACGCGCTGGGCGTGGCCATCGGCGCGCCGGTGCTGACCGCGCTGACCGGCCGCGTGCCGCGCAAGCAGCTGCTGGTGGCGCTGATGCTGATGTTCACCCTGGGCAACGTCATCGCCTGGATGGCGCCGGGCTACACCTCGCTGATCGTCGCCCGCATCCTCACCGGCCTGGCGCACGGCGTGTTCTTCTCCATCGGCTCGATCATCGCCACCGCGGTGGTGCCGAAGGAAAAAGCGGCCAGCGCGATCGCCATCATGTTCACCGGCCTGACCGTGGCGCTGGTGACCGGCGTGCCGCTGGGCACCTTCATCGGCCAGCACCTGGGCTGGCGCGCGACCTTCCTGGCCGTGGCCGGGCTGGGCGTGGTGGCCCTGCTGGGTGCGCTGCTGTTCGTGCCGCGCAACGTGCCGCAGAGCGCGCCGGCCAGCTTCCGCCAGCAGCTGGGCGTACTGGCGCAGCCGCGCCTGCTGCTGGTCTATGCGATGACCGCGCTGGGCTATGGCGGTACGTTCCTGGCCTTCACCTACCTGGCGCCGATCCTGCAGGACGTCACCGGTTTCTCGGCCAATGCGGTCAGCCTGGTGCTGCTGGTGTACGGCGTGTCGGTGGCGATCGGCAACCTGTGGGGTGGCCGCCTGGCCGACCGCCTGGGCCCGGTGCCGGCGCTCAAGCGCATCTTCGCGCTGCTGGCCATCGTGCTGTTCGTGCTCACCTTCACCGCCTACAGCACCTGGCTGATGCTGCTGACCGTGCTGGCCCTGGGCGCGGTGGCGTTCGGCAACGTGCCCGGCCTGCAGGTGTATGTGGTCAAGCAGGCGCAGCGCTATGCGCCGCAGGCCACCGACGTGGCCTCGGGCCTGAACATCGCCGCGTTCAACATCGGCATCGCCCTGGGTGCCTCGCTGGGTGGCCTGGTGGTGGAGCACATCGGCCTGATGCATACCCCGTGGCTGGGTGCGCTGGTGGTGGTGCTGGCCTATGCGCTGACCGTGCTCAGCGGCCGCCTGGACCACCGCGATGGCATTGACCACCGTGCCGATGGCATCGCCGTGGCGGCACATTGACCGGCCATGCAATGCACCGTTGCCGGCATGCATACGGTCCCTGCCCTACCCTTCCCGTTCACTCCTTTTCCCCCCCGTTGGAGCTTTCCATGACTGTCCCCGCCTTTGGTCTGGGTACCTTCCGCCTCAAAGACCAGACCGTCATCGATTCGGTGCGCAACGCCCTGGACGTCGGCTACCGCGCCATCGACACCGCGCAGATCTACGGCAATGAAGCCGAGGTCGGCCAGGCCATCGCCGAATCCGGCGTGCCGCGCGACGAGATCTACCTGACCACCAAGGTGTGGATCACCGAGTTCAAGCACGATGCGCTGCTGGCCAGCCTGCGGACCAGCCTGGAAAAGCTGCGCACCGACCACGTCGACCTGGCCCTGATCCACTGGCCCTCGCCGAATGACAAGGTGGACGTGCCGATGGAGGAATACCTGCCGGCGCTGGCCGAGGCCAAGGCGCAGGGCCTGACCCGCGAGATCGGCATCTCCAACTTCACCATCGCCCAGACCCGCAAGGCGATCGAGATCCTCGGCGCCGGTGCCATCGCCACCAACCAGATCGAGATCCACCCGTACCTGCAGAACCGCCTGCTGGTGCAGTTCCTGCAGGACAACGGCATCGCCATCACCGCCTACATGAGCCTGGCCTACGGCGAAGTGCTGAAGGACCCGGTGAT
This sequence comes from Stenotrophomonas sp. PFBMAA-4, assembly GCF_030053215.1. Classification (NCBI taxonomy): domain Bacteria; kingdom Pseudomonadati; phylum Pseudomonadota; class Gammaproteobacteria; order Lysobacterales; family Lysobacteraceae; genus Stenotrophomonas; species Stenotrophomonas sp. PFBMAA-4. The sequence continues at coordinate 17,855 of NZ_JASGBW010000009.1, forward strand.
CCAGGCCATTGCTGGCCGCCACCAGGCCACCCCGGCCCAGGTTGCACTGGCCTGGGCGCTGCAGCAGGGCTTTGCGGTCATCCCGTCGTCGACCAAGCGCGACAACCTGGCCGGCAACCTGGAAGCGGCCGCGATCCGCCTGACCGACGAAGACATGGCGCAGATCGCCAAGCTCGACCGCGGCCAGCGCCTGGCCAACCCGGAAGGCATCGCCCCGGCCTGGGATTGATCGGACGCCGCCGGGCATCGCCCGGCGCCACCGTGGGAAACGTCCGCCGGGTCATGCCCGGCGGATCCATCAGCCCTGCAACAACCAGCCGCGCATCGCCGCACTCACGTTGTCCGGCTTTTCCATCGGTGCCAGGTGCCCGCAGTCGGGCACCACCACCAGCTGCGAGTGCGGCACCAGCGCGTGCATTTCCTCGCTCACCGCCAGCGGCGTGATGCGATCGTTGGCACCGCAGACAATCAGCAGCGGGTCGCGGTACGCGGCCAGCACGTCATGGCCGTCGCGCCGTTCCAGCCCGCTCTGGCGCAGGAACACTTCTGCCCCCAGCCGCGCGGTCATGTCGCGCACGCGCTGCACCAGCACGTAGTCATCCAGCCGCGACGCATCGATGTAGCTGCGCATCAGCGCATCACCGAAGCCATGGAACTTGCCGGGCAGGCGCACGCTGGCGCGCTGGCTGCGGCGCTGTTCGGCGCGTTCGGGCGAATCGGCATGGATCGAGGTATCGACCAGCGCCAGCTGCAGCACGCGCTCGGGCGCGATGCGCAGGATCTGCTGGGCGACGAAGCCCCCCAGCGAGAAACCCGCCAGGGCGAAGCGCTCGGGTGCCTGCGCCAGCACGTCCTCGGCCACCGCCTGCAGCGTCTCGCCACGGGTCTGGTCACCCACGGTGCAGTCGGCGATGTCGGCCAGGTCGGCCAGCTGTGCGCGCCACAGCTCGGCGTCGTTGAGCAGGCCGGGGAGCAGCAGCAGGGGGATGCGATCGGTCATGGGGGTATTGTCGCGCGGCGGCAAGAGCACGGCCATGCCGCAACGGGCCGTTGGGCTGTAGAGTCGAGCCTGCCCGACCACCACACAGCCAGTCGAGCAAGCTCGACTCTACAGAAGGCAGCAGCATGGCAGACCCCTACAACAGTGGCATCCCCTCCCCTCCGGCCCTGCGCTTCGAGGATTCCCTGGTCACCACCGCCTTCGAGCTGCCGGGCTACCGCGTGGCCCGCAGCCTGGGCGTGGTGCGCGGCATCACCGTGCGTTCGCGCTCGATCGTCGGCAATTTCCTGGGCGGGATCCAGACGCTCTTCGGCGGCAACATCACCATCTACACAGAACTGTGCGAGCAGGCCCGCGAGGAAACCTACCGCGACATGGTCAAGCACGCGCGGCAGCTGGGCGCCAACGCCATCATCGGCATGCGCTATGACGCCACCGACGTGATGACCGGGCTGACCGAGGTGCTGTGCTATGGCACGGCGGTGGTGGTGGAACCGCTGCGTTGAATCCGACGTTCCGCCGGGCATGGCATGAAATGCAGCCGAGCGTGGGCTCGGCTCTACAGCGGGGGTGCGGCGACTTCGACCTGCTGTACCGGCAGGGTCACCATCATCACCGTCGGGTCGTCCGGGTCCAGCTTTGTCTTGAAGCCCAGGCTCTGGCACATCGCCAGCATGGTGCTGTTCTCGCGCAGCACCTGGCCTTCCACCACGTCCAGCCCCAGCCACTTGGCGTACTCGATCATGATCGCCATCAGGCGCCAGCCGATGCCGTGACCCTTCAGGTCGGAGCGGATCAGGATGCCGTACTCGCCGCGGTGGTAGTCCGCGTCCGCATGCAGGCGTACGGCGCCCAGCATGTCACCGTTGCGCGGGTCGATGGCCACCAGCGCGATCGAGCGCGCGTAGTCGAGCTGGGTCAGGCGCGCGATGAACTCGTGGCTGAAGTGCTTCACTGACTGGAAGAAGCGCAGGCGCAGGTCCTCGTCGCTGACGCGGGCGAAGAACGCACGGAACAGCGCATCGTCCTCCGGCCGCACCGGGCGCACGAAGGCACGGCCACCGTCGGACAGCTCGATGGTGCGCTCCCACTCCTTCGGGTACGGAAACACCGAGAAACGCGGATGGCCACGGCCCTTGTGCAGGATGCGCGACGGCGCGATGGCCACGCGCGCATCGAGGGCGAGGATGCCCTTGCCGTCCACCAGCAGCGGGTTGATGTCCAGCGTGCGCACTTCGGGAATGTCGGCGGCCAGCTGCGCCAGCTTCACCAGTGCCAGCGCCAGCGCGCGCTCGTCGGCGGCGGGCACATCGCCATAGGCCTTGAGGATGCGCGAGGCGCGGGTCTGGCCGATCAGTTCATGGGCCAGGCGCAGGTCCAGCGGCGGCAGTGCCAGCGCCTTGTCGTTGATCACTTCCACCGCGGTGCCACCGCGGCCGACCACGATGACCGGGCCGAACGTGGCGTCATCGGCGATGCCGACGATGATCTCGCGCGCCTTCGGGCGGACGATGGTCGGCTGCACCAGCAGGCCGTCGATGCGTGCTTCCGGGCGCAGCTGGCGCGCGCGTTCGAGGATGGCCGTGGCCGCGGCCTGCACCGCCGGCAGCGTCGCCAGGTTCAGGCGCACGCCGTCCACTTCGGATTTATGCGGAATGTCCGGCGAGAGGATCTTCAGCGCGACCGTGGCACCGCGCTCCAGCAGCGGCTGCGCCAGGTCCATCGCCTCGTGCGCATCGCGCGCATGCATCACCGGCGCGGAGGGAATGCCGTAGGCCTTGAGCAGATCGTGGGTGGCCAGCGGGTCCAGCCATTGCTGGCCGTTGCTCAGCGCGGCCTCGACCAACGCACGCGCACGCGCGGTGTCCACGCTGAAATCCTGCGGCAGGCTCGGCGGCGTTTCCATCAGCGCGTTCTGCGCTTCGCGGTAACGCACCAGGTGCTGGAAGCCGCGCACGGCTTCGGCTTCGGTGGGATAGGTCGGCACGCGCGCCGCGTTGAGCGTGGCCGTGGCCTGGTCATCGTTGCCCAGCCACACGGCGAACACCGGCTTGTCACGGTGGTGGCGCGGGCGCAGGCCGAGGGTGCGGGTCAGTGCCTGCGCGGCATCGGCGGACGAGGTGAACGCAGTGGGCACGTTGACCACCATCACCGCATCGTTCTCGTTGTCGGCCAGCAGGGCTTCGATGGCGGCCGCGTATCGATCGCCGTCGGCGTCGACCACGATGTCGACCGGATTGCTGCGCGACCAGCCCTGCGGCAGCACCTTGTCCAGCGTTTCCACCGTGCTGTCGGACAGCTGCGCCAGGGTACCGCGCAGCGCGATCAGCTGGTCCACTGCCAGGCGGCCAACGCCACCGCCATTGCTGAGCACCGCCAGGCGGCGGCCGGGGAATGTCCCCAGGCGTCCCAGGGTTTCGGCGGCGGTGAACAACTCGTCCAGTGCGCTCACGCGCAGCAGGCCGGCGCGGTTGAAGGCCGCGCCGTAGACATCATCGGCGCGCGCCAGCGCCTGCACGTGGGTATCGGCGCTGCCCGGCTGCACGCGCTCGGCGCGGCCGGATTTCACCACCACCACGGGCTTGGCACGGGCGGCGGCACGCGCGGCCGACATGAACTTGCGCGCGTCCTTGATGTGCTCGACGTAGAGCAGGATGGCGCGGGTGCGGTAATCGGTGGCGAAGTAGTCGAGCAGGTCGCCGAAGTCGACGTCCATCGTGTCGCCCAGCGAGACGACGGCGGAAAAGCCGACCGAGCGGGCCACGCCCCATTCCACCAGCGCGGCGGCAATGGCCGAGGATTCGGAGATCAGGGCGAGGTCACCGGCCTGCGGGAAGTGCGCGGCGATGCTGGCGTTGAGCCGCGCATGCGGCGCGATGACGCCCAGGCAATGCGGGCCGAGGATGCGCAGGCCATGCTTGCGCGCCACCGTTTCCACCTGTTCGGACAGCGAGCCCGGGCCCTCGCCGAGGTGCGCGGTGAGGATGATGGCCGCCTGCACGCCGCGCTCGGCGGCGGTGCGCACCACCTGCGGCACGATCGCCGCCGGCGCGGTGATGACCACCAGGTCGGGCACCCAATCGAGATCCTTCAGCCGCTTGACCGTGCGGATGCCATCGATCTCGGCGTGGCGCGGGTTGATCCACGCCACCTTGCCGGGAAAGCCGGTGCCACGCAGGTTGCGCATCACCGCACGGCCGGCGGAGCGCTCGCGCGGGCTGCCGCCGATCACCGCGACCGACTGCGGACGGAACACGGACTGCAGGTGGTAGGTACTCATGCGCCTACGGTACACGCACCGGCGCGCCCGGCGCATGATCCAGCGCAACATCGCAGCGTCACCCGGCGTGGATGACGCAGCGATCCGGTAGATCCACGCCATGCGTGGATGACGCAGCGATCCAGTAGATCCACGCCATGCGTGGATGACGTCCCTGTTACAACAGGGTGCCGTGCAGGATCATCGCGGCGATGCTGAAATAGATCACCAGGCCGGTCACGTCCACCAGGGTGGCCACGAACGGGGCCGAGGCGCTGGCCGGGTCGAAGCCCAGGCGCTTGAGGATGAAGGGCAGCATCGAGCCGGACAGCGAACCGAAGGTGACGATGCCCACCAGCGCCGCGCCGATGGTGATGGCCAGCAGGATCCAGTGCTCGCCGTAGTCATGCAGGCCGCCCAGCTGCCAGATGACGATGCGCACGATGGCCAGGCAGCCGAGGATGGCGCCCAGCACCATCCCGGTGGGCACTTCGCGCAGCGCCACCTTCCACCAGTCGCCCAGGCGCAGCTCGCGCAGGGCCAGGCTGCGGATCAGCAGCGAGGTGGCCTGCGAACCCGAGTTGCCGCCCGAGCTCATGATGAGCGGAATGAACAGCGTCAGCACCACCGCGCGGGCCAGTTCGTCCTCGTAGTGCTGCATCGCGCTGGCAGTGAGCATTTCGCCGAGGAACAGCACGCTCAGCCAGCCGGCGCGCTTGCGCAGCATCTCGAAGAAGCCGATCTGCATGTAGGGCTTGTCCAGCGCTTCCATGCCGCCGAACTTGTGCGCGTCCTCGGTCGATTCCTCGATGAGCGCATCGAGCACGTCATCGACGGTGACGATGCCCAGCAGGTGCTGCTGCGCGTCCACCACCGGGATGGCCAGCAGGTCGTGGCGGCGGATCAGCCGCGCCACTTCTTCCTGGTCCAGCAGGGCATCGACAGTGACCGGTGGGTTGACCTGGGCCACGTCGAGGATCGACTCCTCCGGCAGGCCGGTGATCAGCCGGCGCATGGTCACCACCTGCTGCAGCTGCTGGCTGGCCGGGTCGAGCACGTAGATGGCGTACACGGTCTCGCGGGTGCGCTCGACCTGGCGGATGTGCTGCAGGGTCTGGGCGACGGTCCAGGTGGCGGGCACGGCGACGAACTCGGTGGTCATCAACGCGCCGGCGGTGTTGGGCGGGTAGCTCAGCAGCGTCTGGATGGCCTGGCGGGCATCGCTGCCCAGCAGCGGGATCAGCCGCGCACGCTCTTCCTCGTCCAGCTCGTGGACAATGTCGGTGGCACGGTCGTCGGCCATCAGGCCCAGCAGTGCGGCGGCGCGGGCCGGCGGCAGTGCGGCCACCAGCTCGCCACTGCGGTGCAGTTCCGGCGCTTCGAGCATCTTCACCGCGCGCGGCAGCGACAGCGCAGCCAGCGTTTCGGCGGCGCGCTGCAGGTCGAGCGTGTTGAGGAACTCCACCGCATCGGCGGTGTTGTAGTTGGCCAGGGGTGCCGCCAGTGCGGCGGCATCGGCCACCGGGCGCAGCAATTGCTTCTGGTTCATGGGTTTGCCTTGTGGGGTGCGACCTCGCGCAACGCCAACGCAGGCAAACCGTCCCGATGTCAGGCGGTGGCCATCGCTGGCGTCGAACGAGGTCGACTTCTACTGTCGCTGGACATGGGTTGGGGACTCCGGATGGGTGTACTGGCGGACACGCCCCACAGGGGTGGGCCGACAGCGGCAGGCAGTCTGGACCTGCCGGCACGCCCGGTCAACCCTGGCCGGGCCAGTGGCCGCCGCCACGTTGCAACCCCGTTGTCGTTCGTGCACGGGCCGGCGCGCATAATGAAGGGGCGGCCTGCATGGCCGCAGTCCCCCAGCCGAACGAACGCACCCCGGGCCCCCGCGATGACCAGGTATTCCCATGCATAGCGGTGGTCTTGAACTGGCGCTGGTGTTGCTGCTGGCCGCGGTGATCGCGGTGCCGGTGTTCAAGAAGTTCGGCTTCGGTGCGGTGCTGGGTTACCTCGCCGCCGGCGTGGTGCTGGGCCCGGACGGGCTGGGTTTCGTGCAGGATGCCGACCGCATCCTCGGCGCCGCCGAGATCGGCGTGGTGATGCTGCTGTTCGTCATCGGCCTGGAGCTGTCGCCGGCACGCCTGAAGGTAATGCGGCGCTCGGTGTTCGGTGCCGGTGCGGCGCAGGTGGCGCTGTCCGGCCTGCTGCTGGGTGGCCTGCTGCTGCTCGACCACTTCCAGTGGAAGAGCGCGCTGGTGGTCGGCATCGCATTGGCCCTGTCGTCCACCGCGGTGGGCCTGCAGCTGCTGTCCGAACACAAGGCGATCAACAGCGACCATGGCCGGCTGGGCTTTGCCATCCTGCTGTTCCAGGACCTGATCGCCATCCCGTTGCTGGCCGCCATTCCGCTGCTGGGCGGGGCCAAGAACCAGACCCTGCGCTGGGAAGACGCGGCCGTGGCACTGGGTGCGCTGGCGGTGGTGATCCTGTGCGGGCGCCCGGTGCTGCGCAAGGTGTTCGGCATCATCGCCCGCACCCGCAGCCCCGAGGTGTTCACCGCCACCGCGCTGCTGGTGGTGCTGGGCACCGCCTGGTTCATGCAGGAAGCCGGCCTCAGCCCCAGCCTGGGCGCGTTCCTGGCAGGCGTGCTGTTGTCCGACTCGGAATTCCGGCACGAACTGGAAGCGCAGATCGAGCCGTTCAAGGGCCTGCTGCTGGGCCTGTTCTTCATCGCCGTGGGCATGGGCATCGACCTGGACCGCATCACCGCCGAGCCATGGCTGATCGCCACCGGCGTGGCCGCGCTGCTGGTGGTGAAGTTCAGCCTGCTGTACGCCATCGGCCGCATCGCCAGGCTGGATTCGCGGCAGTCACTGCTGCTGGGCAGCGTGCTCTGGCTGGGTGGCGAGTTCGCGTTCGTGGTGTTCAACGAGGCCCAGCGTGCGCACCTGCTGGGCGATGCCAACCATGACCGGCTGGTGGCCATCGTCGGCCTGTCGATGGCGATCACGCCGCTGCTGATGCTCGTGCTGCTGAAGCTGCTGGGCCGGGAAAAGCCTGCGCCGCGCGATGCCGCACCGGCCGACAAGGTCGCGCCGGACAACCAGCCCAAGGTGCTGATCGCCGGCATGGGCCGCTTCGGCCAGGTGATCGCGCGCCTGCTGACCGCGCAGAAGGTGCCCTTCGTGGCGCTGGAGGCGAACCCTGACACCGTGGCCGACCTGCGCCGCTTCGGCAACCAGCTGTACTACGGCGACCCGACCCGACCGGAGATGCTGCGCGCGGCGGGGGGCGAGCACATCGATGTGTTCGTGATCACCGTGGACGACCCGGAGACCAACCTGCGCGCGGTGCGGATGGTGCGCCGCCTGTACCCGGATGCGAAGGTGCTGGCGCGTGCGCGCAACCGCCAGCATGCCTGGCGCCTGATGGACATGTCGGCCGAACCGTTCCGCGAGGTGTTCGGCACCAGCCTGGAAATGAGCGGGCGGGTGCTGACCGCGCTGGGCGTGGCGGCGGACGTGGCGCAGCGCCATGTGCAGCGGTTCCGCGAGCATGACGAGCAGCTGCTGCGTGACCAGTACCTGGTCTACGACGATGAGGCCGCGGTGATCCAGACCTCGCGCGATGCGCGCAATGACCTGATGCACCTGTTCGAGGCCGACGCGGAAAGCGACGAGAAATAGGCGTGCCGACCAACGGTCGGCACCCACCCAGAATCTCATGCCGACCAACGGTCGGCACCCACCCAGAATCTCATGCCGACCAACGGTCGGCACCCACCCGGTCGATGGCGGGCCCGGTAGTGCCGGCCGCTGGCCGGCAATCTCGAGATCCCGGAGGTTTCATGAAGTTGCCGGCCAGCGGCCGGCACTACCCTTTTGCAGGGATCAGCCGTTGTCGCGCAGGAACCGGGCCATCGAGGACACGCCGGGCACGCGCGGTTCGAATTCGCCGGCCACGTCGATGAAGCCGCGCATCACTGCGATCTCGCGCGGGCTGCGGTTGAGGCTGTCGCGCACTTCCGGATCGGCACCGGCGCGCAGCAGGCGCTGTACCAGCAGCGGCAGGCCGTGCAGGGCGGCCAGGTGCAGCGGGCCGAAGCCGCGCGGGTCACGCACGTCCAGGCTCACGTCCTCATCCAGCAGGCGCTCCACCGCAGCCATCACCACCTGTTCGTCGCAGGCGGTGCCCGGCTCGGCGCGTGCGCCCAGCAGCAGCAGCAGCGGGGTGACCGAACCGGCCGCGGCCTGGTCCGGCTCGGCGCCGGCCAGCAGCAGCGTATCCAGCAGGGCCAGCAGGCGCGAACGGTCGCGGGCGCTGAAGCCGTACAGCGCCGCGCAGTGCAGCGGGCCCAGCTGCTGGGCATCGCCGGCATGCACGTCGGCACCGGCGGTGAGCAGGCGCGCGACGATGTCCGGCAGGCCCAGCGCGGACGCCAGCATCAGCACGGTCACCCCGCCTGGCAGGCGGTGTTCCAGCTGGGCACCGGCGTCGAGCAGGGCCGAGACGATATCCACCTGGCGCATGCTGACCGCCGCCGACAGCGGGGTCGCGCCACTGGCCGCGCCATGCTGCGGATCGGCGCCACGCGCCAGCAGCAGGTCGACCACCGCCAGGTGGCCACCGCCGGCGGCGCGCAGCAGCGCGGTGCAGCCCTGCGCATCGACGGCGTCGATGGCAAAGCCCAGATCGTTCAAGCGGCGCACGGCATCGACGTCACCAACCATGGCTGCAGCCGGCAGGTCGCTTTCGCGCAGCGTGCGGCGCGGCAGCGGCCACACCCGCCAATCCAGCCAGTCGGCGAGGTCGCGGCGGCCGATCGACAGCGCCACGCCCAGCGGCGTCTGGCCATCGGCAGCACGCGCTTCCGGCGAAGCGCCGTGCTGCACCAGCAGCTTCAGTGCGCCTTCGCGGGCAAGCGCGGTCGCCAGGTGCAGGGCGGTCATGCCGTGGCTGTCGCGGGCTTCGCGGTCGACACCGGCATTGAGCAGGGCCTGCTGCAGGCGCAGCCAGCCCAGGCGCACCGCCAGCGACAGCGGCGGATCACCGGCCGGCGAAGCGGCGAACGGATCGGCACCGCGCTCGAGCAGTTCCAGCGCCAGCTGCTCCAGGCCGCGTGCGGCCTGGTCGTGCTGCGCGCAGGCAGCGAGGAAGCGGGCCAGGCCACCGCGGCCGGCCGGCGACAGGCCACGCTGCAGCATCACCTGCAGCGCCGGCACCGCGTCGATGCCACGCGACAGCAGGGCGAACATGGGGGTATCGGCACAGGCGTCGCGCACGTACGGGTCGGCGCCGTGGCCCAGCAGCCAGTCGACCGCACGCGGTTCCAGTGCCAGCTCCGGGTCGAGCAGCAGCCCGCCCAGTTCTTCGGGCTGGCACAGCTTGGCCAGCGCGGCCATGCCTTCGGTATTGCCGAAGCCCAGCGCTTCGCGCAGCAGGGTCAGCGGCGGGCGGTCGGGCAGCAGGCCGCTGGCACTGGCGGCCTCACCGCGCTCGGCCAGGCCATCGCTGACCGCCGCCGGCAGCGGGTAGGACGGGTCCAGCAGGGCCACGATCGCCCAGCGGCCGGCCTCGGCGGCGTAGTCCACGGCGCGGCGGCCGAGCGGATCGCTGGCATCGGCGGCGATGCCCAGGTCGACCAGGCGCTTGACCAGCAGCGGCGAAACATCCTCGGCCATCGCGGCCAGCAGCACGGCATTGCGGCCTTCGCCATCGACAGCGACCAGGTCGGGCTTGTGCGGCAGCAGGTGTTCGATGGCGGCGGCGCGGCCGGCGCGGGCGGCTTCCAGCCACGGCGTGCGGCCCAGCGCATCGCGCGCTTCCAGGTTCGCCCCCGCCCCCAGCAGCACGCCGATGATCTCGACATGGCCGGCCAGGGCAGCTTCGTGCAGCGCGCTGCGGCGCTGGCGGTCGCGCGCGTCGGCGCGGGCCTTGTGCTTGAGAAGCAGCTGCACGCCGGCCGGATCGTCGTCCTCGGTGGCGGCGGCGGCCAGCAGCACCGGCGTGCCATCGCTGGGCTCGCTGCGCGCACCGCGCTCGAGCAGGAAGCGGGCCAGGCGCCAGTTGCCGACCTGGCAGGCCACGGCCAGCGGCGACCAGCCCTCGGTGTTGAGCGCATCCACTTCGGCGGCGGCATCGCGCAGCAGCGCGGCCACGCCCGGGTCGGAACTGCGCGCAGCGTGGTGCAGCGGCGTGTTGCCATCGCTGTCCACCGCGCGCGAATCGGCGCCGTTGGCCAGCAGGGTCATCACCGCTTCGGGGCGGCCATGCCAGCTGTCGCGGGTCGCGGCCAGCAGCGGGGTCATGCCACGGTGCGGGGCATTCACATCGACCCCGCGGCCGATCAGGTCGCGCAGCAGGCGCAGGTCGGGCAACACGGCAGCGAGCACGGCCAGGCTGCGCTGGTCGCGCCAGTGCGGGTCCGGCAGCGCGTACGGATCGGCACCGGCCTGCAGCAGCTGCAGCGCGCGGTCGATACGGCCGTGGCGGGCCGCCTCGTACAGCGCCGGGGTCAGTTCCTGCGGCGCCATCGCTTCCAGCGGCGTGCTTTCGGCGGCGGCATTGAACAGGGCCTCGGCATCGCCGCTCGGCAGTTCCTGGGTGCTGCTGCGCAGGCTGACCATCGGCGCCGGTGCCACCCGCTGCAGCAGCAGGTGCAGGGCCGGCGACAGCAGCAGCGTGGCCAGCGCGGCGGGCCAACCGGCGCCTTCCGGCAACAGTCCCGGCCAGGCCGGCAGCACGATCAGCGCGGCCAGGGCGACCACGATCACCGCCACCAGCAGGCCGCGCCAGGCGGTCAGGTCACGCCCGGCCAGGGCCTGCCAATGCTGGGCCAGGCTGCCATCAAGGCGTTCGACATCGTTCCACAGCGGCCAGGTGCGCCAGGCGGCCAGCAGCCCGGCGCTGACCAGCACACTCAGGCCAAGCACGGCCGCCAGGCTGCCGCTGTCGCGCAGCGCGGCCAACGGCCATGCCAGCAGCAGCGCCAGGCCGGCCGGGGCAGCGGCCCACAGCACTGCCAGCGCCGGCAGGTCCTGCCGCGCAATCAGTTGCGGTGGCAGCAGCGAGCGGCTGCGCCGCCACCACGACACGCCCAGCGCGAACGCCGGCTGCGCCAGTGCGGCGAGCACGGCACCGGCCAGCCCGCCCACGACCGAACCCAGCGCCAGCACGGCGCCGAAGACGAAGGCGATCGACAGTGCGCGCGGGCGCGACAGCTCAGTCATAGTGGCGCCGCATCATGCTGGTCACCGAGGGCGGCACCTGCAGGTAGAAGCCGCGTTCGGCCAGCTCGCTGCGGACCTTGTCCGGGTCGGCCTGGGCCAGCCGGCGCTGCGCATCCAGGGTCACTTCGAGGACGAACGAAAGCGCACCCAGCGAGGTGACCAGCGCCGCAGGCAGCGCGCTGAAGTCATCACGACGGGCGAGGTAGACGTAGGTGTCCGGCTTGAGTTGGCTTTTATAGACGTAGGCGTGCATGTCCGCGGGACGATAACCCGGGAAGAGCCATGATTGTGTCGGAAAGCCGACACCGGGGAAAGCCATCGCGCGACGATGACGGCGCGATCGACGGCGTTTCCCCGATGGGGTTCAGCAATGTGGCGATGGCGTTCAGCCTGCCGCCACCGGCCTCAGTTGGCCGCGACCTCTTCGGTCAGCTGCGGATCGAAGGTGGGCGCCTGCAGCCAGCGCACCACGTCGCCGCCCAGCGCTTCGGCAATCTGCTCCAGCGTGGTGCAGGCGCGGAAGGTGAACGGCCGGTTGGTGGAACGCTTCAGGGTGAAGTTGCCGACCACCTTCCCGTCCTCCTTCAGCTCGCCATAGATACGGCCCCACTTCGGCCCGGAAATGGCACCGCCACCCGCAGCGTGCGCCTTGGTCACCACCAGGTGCAGGTTGCGGCCGGCGCCGTCCTCGCTGTCACCCACCACCACCGCACCGTCGGCATGGCGCACGATGCTCTGGCTGAGGTACTGACCGAAGTGGCATTCGTCGCGGATCAGTTCGCCACCCACGCCCTCGCGGTACGGCACGTCGGCGGTGATGAGGATGGGTGCGCCGGCGGCCTGCGCCTGGAGCGCGGGCACGCACAAAAAAACCGCTGCCAGGGCAGCGGCGTGGATCGACTTCATGGTGTTCCCCCTGTAGACCGCGTCCCCGGCACACCGCCGGGGACTACGGCAATGCTTACTTTACCTTGGCGTAGGTGCCCTTCAGCGCCACGCCCGCCAGGATCGCGCCGGCGTAGCACTCGTAGTTGGTGGCGCTCTTGAACTCGTTCTTCTTGTAGTAGCTGACGATGTCGACCACGGCGTTGGCGCCGCGCGACTTGGCGCCATCCTGCAGCGCGCGCAGCGCCGACAGGGCCACCCAGCGGCAGGCTTCCTCGTCGCTCTTGTTGGCGGCGTTGGTCTTCTTGTTGGTCACGTCCTCGCCCAGGCGCTGCTGCACGCTGACCGGCTGGCCGGCCAGGTAGAAGCGCACGCTGCCGTCGATGCCGGCATCCTTGGCGGCCTGCGAGCTGACCAGCTCACGCAGGGACTGCTCGACGCGGGTTTCGCGGGCCGAGGCGGTGGTGGTCAGGGCCAGCATTGCGGTGGCCGTGGCGATCATCAGGGTACGACGCATCGAAACTTCTCCTTGTTCGGGGTGCGGGTTTGGGGTGCGGTGTGGGGCGGTGGATCATTCGCTCCAGCGGCGGAACACCAGCGAGGTGTTGATGCCGCCGAAGGCGAAGTTGTTGCTCATCACGTACTCGGCCTGCAGTTCGCGGCCCTGTCCGGTGATGAAATCGAGCTGGCCGCAACGCGGGTCGACCTCGCCCAGGTTGAGGGTCGGGGCGAACCAGCCGGCGCGCATCATTTCGATGCTCATCCAGGCTTCGAACGCGCCACAGGCGCCGAGCATGTGGCCGACGTAGCTCTTCAGCGAACTGATCGGCATGCGGCTGCCGAAGACCTGGGCGGTGGCCTGGGTCTCGGCGATGTCACCGTGGTCGGTGGCGGTGCCGTGGGCATTGACGTAGTCGATCTGCGACGGCTGCAGGCCGGCATCCTCCAGGGCCAGGCGCATGGCCTGGGCCATGGTGTCGGCGCTGGGCTGGGTGACGTGCTGGCCGTCGCTGTTGGTGCCGTAGCCGACGATCTCGGCGAGGATCGTCGCGCCGCGGGCCTGTGCGTGTTCCAGGTCTTCCAGGATCAGCGTGCAGGCACCCTCGCCCAGCACCAGGCCATCGCGGCCGGCATCGAACGGGCGCGGGGTGGTCTGTGGTGCATCGTTGCGCGTGCTGGTAGCGAACAGGGTGTCGAACACCGCAGCGGCAGTGGCATCGAGCTGTTCGGCACCGCCGGCCACCATCACCGTCTGCTTGCCGCTGCGGATCGATTCATAGCCGGCGCCCACGCCCTGGCTGCCCGAGGTGCAGGCGCTGGAGGTGGTGTAGACGCGCCCGGACAGGCCGAAGAACACGCCGATGTTGACCGGCGCGGTGTGGCTCATCATCTTCAGGTAGGTGGTGGCGCTGATGCCGTCGGTGGTGAATTCGTGCAGCATGCGGCCGAATTCGCCGGTGGCTTCATGGCTGCCCGAAGACGAGCCATAGGCCACGCCGGCACGGCCGCTGCGCAGCACCGGGTGCTCGAACAGGCCGGCCTCGCGCAGGGCGACTTCGGTGGCACGCACCGACATGATGGCGACCTTGCCCATCGAGCGGGTGGTCTTGCGGTTGTAGTGCGGCGGCAGGTCGTAGTCCTGCGCCGGCGCGGCCAGCTTGGTGTTCAGGCCGGCATAGACATCCCATTCGGGCATGCTGCGCACCGCATTGCGGCAGCTGCGCAGGTGCGCTTCGATGGTCGGCCAGTCATGGCCGAGCGGGCTGATGGCGGCGGCACCGGTGACCACCACGCGACGATCGGCGGCCATCAGATCATGCCCCCGTTCACCGAGATGACCTGGCGGGTGATGTAGCCGGCCGGCTCGGACAGCAGGAAGGCGACGGTGGCGGCCACTTCCTCCGGGCGGCCGACACGGCCGGCGGGGATCAGCTTCAGCGCATGGTCGACCACTTCTTCGTTGAGCATGTCAGTCTCGATCAGGCCGGGGGCCACGCAGTTGACGGTGATCTGGCGGCTGGCCAGTTCCAGCGCCAGCGCCTTGGTGGCACCGATGATGCCGGCCTTGGCCGCACTGTAGTTGACCTGGCCGCGGTTGCCGGCCACGCCGGACACCGAGGACAGGGTGACGATGCGGCCCGGCTTGCGCCGCCGCACCATCGGCATGATGAGCGGGTGCAGCACGTTGTAGAAGCCATCCAGGTTGGTGTGGATGACCTGGTCCCAATCGTCCTCGGACAGCGCCGGGAAGGCGCCATCGCGGGCGATGCCGGCATTGCAGACCACGCCGTAACAGGCGCCGTGCGCGTCCACGTCCGCGTCCAGCGCTGCACGCGCGGCCGCCCGGTCAGCGACGTCGAAGGCCAGCACGCGGGCCTGCTGGCCCAGTGCCTGGATCTCGGCCGCCACGGCCTGTGCTTCGTCCACGCGGCTGCGGCAATGCACCACCACGTCGAAGCCGTCGCGCGCGATGCGCAGCGCGATGGCCCGGCCGATGCCCCGGCTGGCGCCGGTCACCAGCACGCTTCGATTCCCTGTCATGCCTGTCCACTCTCCAGATATGCCATCGAGTCGGCCGGTTCGAACACCGACACGTTGGCGACCGCCCATTCTTCATCGCCTGCCAGGATCCGGCAGGCGAACACCCCCAGCCCATTGTCGCCCAACAGCTCGCAGCGCGCGTGTACGCGCAGCTGGCTGCCGCTGGGGAAGCTGCTGCGCGGGCTGGTATAGCGCCGGCTGCCGAGCAGGAAGCCCAGCTGCGGCGGGTTGCCGGCCACGCGGGCACGGCAGCCGGCCCACGCCGCGATGGCCTGCGCCATGTACTCGATGCCGACCCAGGCCGGTACGCCGCCGTCCTCGATGAACAGCCCTGCGGCGGGCACCACCAGTTCCGCTTCGATGCTGTCCTGGTCCCAGCGCACGATGCGCTCGAGCAGGCACATGTCCTGGCGGTGCGGCACCACGTCTTCGATCGCGAACAGGGGCAGGCTCATGCGGCCACCCCCTGCAGTGCGAGCACGGCATTGCTGCCGCCGAAGGCGAAGGAATTGCTCAGCACCCGCTGCGGTGCCCGCGCCAGGCGGGTGCCGGGGGCGACCAGCGGCAGCGGCGGCAGCGCCGGGTCCGCGCTGCCGTCCCACCAGTGCGGCGGCAGCCGGTGGCCCGGGTTTTCAGCCAGCAGGATCCAGCACACGGCGGCCTCGATGGCCCCCGAGGCGCCGAGCGTATGGCCGGTCAGCGGCTTGGTCGAACTGGCCGGCACCGCGGTGCCCAGCACCTGGGCCACGGCCACGCTCTCCATCGCATCGTTGTGGCCGGTGGCGGTGCCGTGCAGGTTCACGTAATCCACGTCCTGCGCATCCCAGCCGGCGCGCTGCAGTGCCTGCTGCAGGGCGTCGATCGCACCCAGGCCCTTCGGGTCGGGCGCGGACATGTGGTGGGCATCGGCCGATTCGCCCCAGCCGGCCAGCTGCACCGGGCCGGCGTCGCGGGTCAGCAGGAACAGCGCGGCACCTTCGCCGATGTTGATGCCGCAGCGGTGCTGCGAGAACGGGTTGCAGCGCAGCGCCGACACCGACTCCAGCGCGCTGAAACCGGCCACGGTGAAGCGGCACAGCGAATCGGCGCCGCCGGCGATGACCGCATCGACGATGCCGGCGCGCAGCATGCGTGCGGCCGACATCAGCGCCTTGGCACTGGAGGAACAGGCGGTGGACAGGGTCCAGGCCGGCCCCAGCGCACCGCTGCGCTGGCGCACGAACTGCGCGGCCGTGCCCATTTCCTGCTGCGCGTAATCGAAACCCAGCGGCCACTCGCCCGTTTCGGCGCGGGTACGCAGGGCCTGCTCGGATTCACCGATGCCCGAGGTGCTGGTGCCCAGCACCACCGCCACGCGCGATGCGCCATAACGGGCGATGGCGGCCTGCACCGACGGCGCGATCTGCGCCAGGGCCGCGTCCAGCAGCGCGTTGTTGCGGCCACGCAGGCCCACCGGCAGGTCGTCCAGCGCGGGCAGCGGCGTGCGCACTTCGCCCAGCGCCAGAGTCTGGCCCGGCAGCAGGGTGTCGTTGTCGCTGAGCCCGCCCGGTGCATCGGCGAACAACGCCGACGCCACGGCCGCACGGCCCTCGCCCAGCGCACAGACCACGCCCAGGTCGTTCAGGTAAATCGCTGCGGTCATTTATCCTGCCCGGCCATGTCGATCGATTCGATGCGCAGGGCATAGCCCTCGGCGCGGTTGTCCAGCTGCACGCTGCCATCGTCCAGGCGCTGCAGCTGCAGCCACACCTGGCCATCGCGCGAGAGGCTGCGCTGCTGGCCATCGTCGGCCACCTGCCAGCCCGCCGGCAGCGCCGCGGCGATCGCGGCGGTGGGCCACAGCGCGAACTGCAGGTCGTCCAGCACGCGCTCGGCACGCACCTGCGGCGGCAGCCAGGGCGCACGCTGCTGGGTCAGCTGCTTGCCGTCCCACTGCAGGCGCACGCCGGTCTGGCCCATCGCCTGCACGGCCAGCTGCACCTGCTGCGCGTCCGCTTCCAGCAGCGCATCCAGGTCACGTTCGTGGCTGCCGAAGCGGAAATGCAGCTGCTGCTGCAGCGCCAGCGGCGCCGGCAGGCTGGCCGGCGGCAGGCGCAGCGGCGGCAGTTCAACCAGCGGGCGCGGCATGCGGCTGGCACAGGCGGCCAGCAGCAGGCACAGCAGCACCGCGCTGACGCGGACGATCAGGCGCTGCACAGTTCCTCCAGCACGCGCATGCGGCGGCCGTTGGGGTCGGCTACGTAGGGGTTGTTGGTGTCCCAGGCGTAGCCGGCCAGGATGGAGCTGATCATGTCACGCACTTCCGGCTGCTGGTCGGGGTGGTAGATGATCTTCTGGAAACCGCCTTCGTACCAGCTTTCGACGAAGCGGCGGAAGGTCTTCACGCCGGCGCGCAGCGGAATCGAGAACTCGTTTTCCCAATCGACGGTTTCACCGGCGTAGCGGCGCCTCAGGCATTCGCTGGCCAGCTGCGCGGACTTGAACGCGATGGTCACGCCGGAGGAGAACACCGGGTCGAGGAACTCGCCGGCATTGCCCAGCAGCGCATAGCCCGGGCCCCACAGCGAGCTGACGTTGGCCGAGTAGCCGGTGATGCGGCGCACCGGCAGCACCGCCCATTCGGCGTTGGCCAGCAGGCCGGTCAGGTTCGGATCCTCGCCGACGATGGCCTGCAGCTTCTGCAGGTCGTCGCCCTCGTAGCGTTCGAAGAACGACGGTTCGGCGACCACGCCCAGCGAGCAGCAGCCGTTGGAGAACGGGATGGTCCAGTACCAGACGTCGATGTGCTCGGGGTGGGTGGTGATGAGGATCTTGTTGCGGTCGAAATCTGCTTCGGCCGGAATGTTGTCGCGCACGTGGCAGAAGATCGCGCCACGCACCGGAAAGTTGGACGGCGATTCCAGGTTCAGCAGGCGCGGCAGCAGGCGCGCGAAACCGGAGGCATCGAGGATGAAGTCGGCTTCGATGCGGTACTCGCTGCCATCGGGACGGCGCACGTTCACCGCCGGGTGCTCGCCGGCTTCCACCGCCAGCACTTCGTCGCCGAAACGCAGGGTGGTGCCCATGCGCTCGGCACCGCGCGCCAGCACGTTGTCGAAGTCGGCGCGCTGCACCTGGTAGGTGGTACCCCAGCCCGGCGAGAACTTCCTGCGGAAGTCGAACGCGGTACGCGCCTCGCCATGCACGAAGGCCGCGCCGTTCTTGTGCTGGAAGCCCGCTTCCACCACGTCCTGCAGCAGGCCGGCGGCCTCGATGTATTCCATGCTCTGCGGCAGCAGGCTCTCGCCGATCGAGAAGCGCGGGAACTGCTGGCGCTCCAGCATCAGCACCTGGCGGCCCTGCTGGCGCAGCATGGCCGCGGCAACCGAACCGGCCGGGCCCGCGCCGATGATCAGGATTTCAGTACGTTCGACATCGGTCGGATCTGCAGGAACATCCACGGCAGTAGTCATCGGTGCGTCCTTGTTGCTCGATCAGGTGGAAAGGAAGAGTGTGCGGTGAAGCGTGGTCAGGCCGGCGGCAGGTCGTGCGGCGGCGGGCGGAACAGCGGCGAGATCAACCAGACCAGGCCGATGCCGAACAGCAGGGTGAGGCCGAACGCACGCAGCGCCGGCGTCTGTGACAGGCCCAGCAGGCCGAACGACAGCCAGGTGCTGGCCGCACCCACGCACACCGCCAGCCACGCGCTGGCATCGCCGCGGTGCTCGATCAGGAAGATGCCGTAGTCGATGCCCATGCCCAGCAGCAGCATCAGCGCCAGCACGTTGAACAGCTGCAGCGGCTGGCCGAACAGGCCCAGCAGGCCCAGGGTGAGCGCACCGGCGATGAGGGTGGGCGCGAACACGCGCCAGGCCTGGCGGCGGTAGCGCAGCCACAGCGCGCCGAACACCAGCGCGATGCCGACCAGCAGCAGCCCGCCCATCAGCTTGCGGTAATGGCCCAGCAGCATGGAGAAGTCGGCCGTGCGGTCGACCCAGCGCACGCCGGGCAGGCCCTCGGCCGCGCCCTGCAGGGTGGCCAGTGCATCGGCGCGCGACAGGTCATCGACCATCACTACGCTGACCATCTGCCCGCCCACCGCACCCACCCACAGGTGGCGGAACGGCTGTGAGGCTGGCGAGGCGAGGAAGGCCTCGGCAGTCAGCGGCGAAGCGGCGAAGGCCGGCCGCGGCAGCGGCTCGCCCACGGCTTCGGACACCGCCGCCAACACGCCCGGTTCCACCCTGGCGGTCAGCGCGGCATCGGCCTGCTGGCGCGCCGGCGATGGCAGCCAGTCACTGATCGCGCGGTAGCCGCCGATGCGCTTGTCGCTGGCCAGTGCGCGCAGGCGTCCGGTCAGCGCTTCTTCGCGCTCCAGCAGCTGCGCCGCGTCGGCGCCCTGCACCAGGTAGAACTGTGCCGGGCTGGGCATGCCCAGCAGCTGGCTCAGGCGGATCTGCTCGGCCATCAGTGCCGGCGGCGAGGACTGCAGGCTGCGCAGGTCGTCGTTGCTCTGCAGGCGCACGATGCCGATGGCCGACAGCGCAAGCGCGGCCACGACGAACACCGTGACCGGGCGCGTGCCATGCAGGCGCGGGAAGCGCTCCAGGGTGTTGCCCAGCCACTGCGAGAAACGGGTCTGGCGGATCTCGCCACCGTCCAGCCACGGGAACCAGAAGATCACCGTCAGGAAGGCGCCGGCCAAGCCGACCACCGAGAACAGCGCCATCTGCCGCAGGCCCGGGAACGGGGCCAGGCCCAGTGCCAGGTAGGCCAGCGCGCTGGTCACCAGCGCCAGCCACAGGCCGGGCAGCAGGTGCTTGAGCAGTTTCCAGCGGCGGTCGGCCGGCTCGGCCTGGCGCGAGGCGAACCAGTGGATGCCGTAATCCTCGGCCACGCCCACCAGCGACGCGCCGAACACCAGGGTCAGCACGTGCACCTTGCCGAACACCAGCACGGTCACCGCCAGCGCCACGCCGCAGCCGATCAGCAGCGACGCGGCCACCAGCAGGATCGGCCGCAGCGAACGGAAGGCCAGCCACACCAGCAGCAGCACCGCAGCCAGCGAGCCCCAGCCGATCGTGTTGATTTCCTGGTTGGCCTGCACCGCCGCCGCTTCGGCATGCAGCGGCACGCCGGCATGCAGGATCTCCAGATCCGCTGCGGCGGCCTTGGCGGCCAGGCCGGCGCGCTCGAGCAGGCCGTCGATATGGCGCTCGCCATCAAGCTGGAAGGCTGAGCCGGGCGTATCGAACTGCAGCGCGGCCCAGTGCTTGCCCTCGGCTTCGAGCAGGCCGTCATCGCCCAGGCGCAGGCCGGAGCCCTGGGCCTGCTGCTGCCACCATTGCGGCCACAGCGACAACGGGTCCTGCCGCCAGTCGGTCAGCCGCGGCGCGCCCATCGGGCCGTACAGCGCGCCCAGCGCCTGTTCGGCCAGCGCACCCGGTTCGGCCTGCTGCAGCTGTTCGCGCTGGGCCGGGGTCAGCAGGCGGTCGCGATACGGCGCGTAGAACGCGCGCGCTTCATCGAACCAGCCTTCGATCGAACCGCTGGGCACCAGCAGCCCGCTGTCGGCATCGCTGGCCATGGCCTTGGCGAAGGCGGCCTGCGCGCGCTTGGCGGCGGCGCCATCGGCACTGCCCAGCAGCACCACCACCTGGCGCGAGCTGCCATCGGCGATGCGCCGGGTCACATCACTCAGCAGGCGGTCGTGCGCATCCTGCGGCAGCAGGGCGAGGATGTCGGTGTCGATCCGCGATTCCTGGCTCCACAGGCGCCATTGCTGCGCGCCCAGCACCAGCAGCACCAGCAGCCAGGCAATGCCCAGCCAGTGCCACCAGCGGCGCAGGCGCTCCGAGCCCTTGCCCGCAGCCACGTCAGGTACCTCAGTCAAAGCGGCGCGCCTCGTCGGCGGACAGGCTGGCAGGCGCTTCGCTCAGCGCGCTGAACTGGATCTGCGTGCGGTCCTTGTTGGCCTCCACGATCTCCACCTGGCGCACGTAGCGGTCGCCCTGCAGGGTCAGCGATTCGAAGGCCTTGGCCAGCATCGCCGACTTCGGGGTCAACTTCAGCCGCCAACCCTGCCCCTCGCGGCTGGCCTGCACGTTGAACTGGCTGGACAGTGCCTGCACGTCACCGCTCATCAGCGCGAACATGATCGCGTTGACCGAGCGCATTGCCGGCTGCTGCCGCGCGTCCAGTTCGACGCGGGTGCTGCCATCACGCTGGCGGCTGAGGATGCGGTCAGCGGTCACCACCACTTCGGAGGGGAACGGCTTGAGCGTGGTCCAGATGACGCCGTGCTGGCGCGCGACCACGAACTGGCCCTGCGAACGCAGCGGGTTCTTGAAGCCGCTGACCTGCTTTTCCTGGGTGAACTGCCCACGCAGCACGTCCGGGCGCGCCACCGCCTGGGTGATCGCATCGACGTTGGCATCGGCGGCCTGCACCAGCGGCGCGGCGGACAGCAGCAGCGCGCACAGCAGCACGCGCGGGAAGCGGGTAAAGGGATTCACGGGGCAGGCACTCCAAGACGCTGCCACAGCACCGGCGGGCACTGGTACAGCATTTCCTTGCTGGTCGCGTCCACCGCAACCTGGATGGTCATCGCACGGGTCAGCACCTGGCCGCTTTCCGCATCGAGGATCTCGTATTCGATCTTCAGCCGGTTCTCCCATTCGACGATGCGCGACACCACGCGCAGGGCCTGGTTGAACAGCAGCGGCCGCACGTACTTCACCCGCGCATCGACCACCGGCCACAGGTAGCCCGATTCGAGCATCTGCGGGTAGTCGTAGTCGTAGCGGCCGAGCAGCGCGCAGCGTGCGATCTCGAAGTACTTGAAGTAGTTGCCATGCCAGACCACGTTCATCGGATCGCAGTCATGGAAGGCCGGGGACAGCGAAATCTCGCCGACCAGTTCGATTGCCTCATTCACCGACATACAGCTCCCAGCGTTGCGCGCGGATCTCCACCAGCAGTTCCCGCAGTTCGCGATCCAGCGCGCGGTCTTCTTCGACCAGGGCGATGCGCTGCCCCAGGTCGGCGTACATGTCGGCCAGACTGCCATGCAGCTGCGCGTTCAGGCCAACCCGCTCGCGCAGGGCCAGGCCCTGGCGTGCGGCGATCAGCATTGCGGCCACCACCTGTTCAGTCAGTTCGATCACGCGCAGGCAGTCGCGCGCGGCGATGGTGCCCATGCTGACCTTGTCCTGGTTGTGGCATTCGGTCGAACGCGAGAACACGCTGGCCGGCATGGTCTGCTTCAGCGCTTCGGCGGTCCATGCCGAGACGCTGATCTGCAGCGCCTTCAGGCCATGGTTGATGGCCGCGCGGGGGCCGGTGGCCGCCGACAGGTTGGCCGGCAGGCCGTGGTTGTAGCGGGCATCGACCACCAGCGCCAGCTGCCGGTCGAGCAGATCGGCGACGTTGGCCACGGTGTTCTTCAGCGTGTCCATCGCCAGCGCGATGTGGCCACCGTAGAAGTGGCCACCGTGCAGGATGCGCTCGCCGTCGGCATCGATCAGCGGGTTGTCGTTGGCGCTGTTCAGCTCGGTTTCGATCAGCTGGCGCAGGAACGGCAGGCTGTCTTCCAGCACGCCGATGACGTGCGGCGCGCAGCGCAGCGAGTAACGATCCTGCAGGCGCTGTTCGTTGCGCGGCGGGCGTTCGCTGTGCAGGTCGCTGCGCAGGCGCGCGGCGATGCGGCCCTGGCCCAGGTGCGGCTTGGCGGCGAACAGGGTTTCGTCGAAGTGGTGCGCGTTGCCATCGCTGGACAGCACGTTGAACGCGGTCAGGCGGGTGGCCATGCGCGCCAGGTAGTCAGCGCGCTGCCAGGCCAGGCAGGCCAGGCCGGTCATCACCGCCGTGCCGTTCATGATCGCCAGGCCTTCCTTCGGCCGCAGCTTCAACGGGACCATGCCGATCTTCGCCAGCACCGGGCCGGCCGGCTGCACCTGGCCTTCGAACAGCACCTCGCGCTCGCCACACAGCACGGCGGCCACGTAGGACAGCGGGGTGAGGTCGCCACTGGCACCGACCGAGCCTTCGGCCGGGATCAACGGCAGCACGTCGTGCTGCAGCAGGGTGGCCAGGCCTTCCAGCAGCGGCACGCTGACGCCGGACATGCCGCGCACCAGCGAGGCTAGGCGCGCGGCCAGCACCGCGCGGGTTTCGGCCGGGTCCAGGTAACGGCCCAGGCCGCAGCCATGGTAGGTGTACAGGTGGTGCGGCAGCTCGGCCACCAGCGCCGGCGGAATGTTCACCGTGCACGAATCGCCGTAGCCGGTGGTCACGCCATAGATCACCCCGTCCTCGCGCAGCAGGCGGTCAAGGAAATCGGCGCCGCGCTGGATATGCGCGCGGAAGGCCGGCGCCTCGCTCAGGGCGGCATCGCACTGGCGCTGGGCCAGGGCAACCACGTCTTCGATGGTCAGCGGTGCATCGCCGAAACGGCACACGGGTACGGCGTCAATCGTCATGAGGAGCCTGGTCCCAGAAGGGGAAGAAATTGAACCAGTCCAGCGGGGACTGGATGACCTGGAGTTCCAGCCAGCGCGCGAAGCGCTGCGCCTGTTCGGCCAGTGCGGCATCGCGCGACCCGCGCGGCAGCACCACGCGATCGGCAAAGTGTTCGAACGCCACGCGATAGCCATCGCCTTCGTGCAGGCAGGACATCGTGTAGACCGGGCACGCCAGCGCGGAAGCCAGCACATAGGCACCGATCGGGAACGGTGCACGGTGGCCGAGGAATTCGGCCATCACGCTGCGCCCGCCCTGCACCGGCACGCGGTCGCCGACGATGGCCACGAAGCCACCGGAGGCCACCTTCTCGGCCAGCATCACTGCCGTGGCCGGGCCCATTTCGGTCACCTGCACCAGCTCCACCGCGGCCAGCGGGTCCAGCCGCTGCAGCAGGCGGTTGAAGCGCTGCGCATGCGCGGTGTGCACCAGCACGGTGATGCGGAAGCCCGGCACCTGCTCGGCCAGCACCTGGCACAGCTCGAGGCAGCCGATGTGCGCGGTGAGGATCAGCCCGCCTTCGCGGCGCGCGATCTTGTCCAGCACCAGGTCGCGCTGCAGGTGGATACGCTCGGGGGGATAACGGCCGCCGAGCCCGAGGATCTTGTCCAGCATCGTGTCGGCAAAGCTGAAGAAATGGCGCAGGCTGTCGCGCCAGCCCGGCGCATGGCCGAGCGCGCCGGTGTGCGCCTGCAGCCGCTGCAGGTACTGCAGCGAGGCGCGGCGGCCCACCCGGTTGCCCAGCCAGTGGCACAGCACCACCGGCCACACGCACAGGCGGAACGGCCAGCGCCCGAACCAGCGGTGTACCCAGCACAGGAACAGCACGCCGGCCACGGACGTGGATTCGCCGATGTCGGCCCAGTGCGGTGCATCGTGCGCGCGGCTCATCTCAGCCCTGACCCTGCAGGCGGCGCCACAGCAGGCGCGGGGCGCGCGGCAGCATGCCGAAGAACAGGCGGGTGTGCATGCGGCTGATGCGCACGTTGTCACGCCATACGTCGAAGTGCGAAACGCCATCGGCCGGATAGGTCACGCGGGTGGACAGGTGGTCCACCGGTACCTGCCGCCAGTACAGGCGCACCATCACTTCGGTATCGAAATCCATGCGCCGGCCGATGGTTTCCTCGCGCATCAGGCGCAGCACCGGTGGCAGCGGGTAGACCCGGAAGCCGCACATCGTGTCGCGCAGGTGCAGCGACAGCGTGTTGATCCACACCCAGATGTGGGTGGCGTAGCGGCCGTACAGCCGGGCCTTGGGCACGCTGGCATCGTAGGCGGGAATGCCGCAGATGACCGCGTCCGGCCGCGCCTGCGCGGCGGCGATGAAACGCGGCAGGTCGCCGCTGTCGTGCTGGCCGTCGGCATCGATCTGCAGCACGTGGCTGTAGCCGCGGCGCGCGGCCTCGGCAAAACCGGCCAGCATCGCCCCACCCTTGCCCTGGTTCACGTCCAGCCGCAGCAGGTCGACGCCGTCCTGCTGTGCCAGCGCCTGCAGCACCTCGGCGCACGATGCGCGCGAGCCATCGTCGACCAGCAGGCACGGCAGGCCGGCCCTCTGCACGCCATCGACCACGGCGCCGATGGCATGCTCGTGGTCGTACACGGGAATGACCACCAGCGGCGCGAAGGCGCCAGCGGCCACCACAGCGTCAGTGCGCATCGGTCAGGACCACCTTGCCGCTGGCGTGCGTGCCATGCAGGGAGGTGTAGCGGAACGTCAGTACGCCACGCCCGGCATCCCAGTCCAGCTGCAGGCTCAACTCATCACCCGGGCGGGCCACGTGCTGGAACTTCACTGCCTCCATCCGCACGAAGCCGCGCGGAAGGTCGAAGGCCTGGCGTGCGAAACGCACCGCCCAGTCCAGCTGGGCCACGCCGGGCAGGATCGCTGCCTGCGGGAAGTGGCCCTGGAAGGCGCGCAGCGATGCATCCAACGTCATCCGCAGGGTCGCCGACGTGGCCGCACGGTGGTCCCACTGCGGCACCGGCATCAGCGGCTGGAACAGCGCGGCCAGCGCGGCCTGGGTGACCTTGCCCTGCGCATTGATCGGCAACGCTTCGACCAGCCGCCAGCGGCGCGGGCGGGTGACCGCGTCGTGGCCCTGCGCCAGGCGCGCGCCCAGGCGCAGGCCGAAGGCACGGCGCGCGGCATCGCCGGCCGCCACCAGCGCTGGATCCGCCGGCACCACCACCGCCGCCAGCTGCTCGCGCTGGCCGGACAGCACCAGCACGCGCACGTCCTCTACTTCCGGGTCGTCACGCAGCGCGCGTTCCAGCGCGTCCAGCGAGACCCGGCGTTCTTCGATCTTGACGATGCGGTCGGCGCGGCCAAGCAGGCGGAAGCGGCCATCAGCCAGCGCTTCCACGCGGTCCTGGGTACGCCACCAGTCGGCGCTGTCCAGGTGCGCCGACGCCACGGCCAGGCAACCCTCCTCGATGCGCCACTGCACGCCCGGCAGCGGCTGCCACGGCGGCATGTCGGTGTCCCAGCGGCGCCAGGCGATGCCGCCGGTCTCGCTGCTGCCGTACACCTCGGTGGGCGCCACGCCCAGCCACTGCCGCACCTGCCGCGCCGCTTCTTCCGGCAGCGGGCCGCCGGAGGAAAACACCGCACGCAGGCGGCCGTGCAGGCTGGCCCAGTCCAGTTGTTCGGGCAGGCGCTTGAGGTGCGCCGGGGTTGCCACCAGCACGCTGTCGGCGGCGGCCAGGGTGCCGACCAGGTCTTCATGGAAGAAGCGCCGCGGCTGGATCTGGCGGCCCGCGGCCAACGGCCACAGCACGCGGAACAGCAGGCCATAGATGTGCTGGTGGGACACCGTGCCGTGCACCTGCACGCCGTCGAGCTGGGCGCCGAAGGCAGCCTGCAGCGCATCGACTTCGCGTGCCAGCTGGTCCATGCGCTTGCTGATCGCGCTGGGCTGGCCGGTGCTGCCGGAGGTGAACACGCACAGTTCGCAGGCACGTTCGTCCAGCGCCTGCAGCGCACGGTCGGATGCCACGGCGGCGGGCAGCAACGGGCGGTAGTCGGCCGACACATCGCCAGCGAAGCCACTGACCTGCGCCTGCAGCGCCTGCAGCGTGGCCGGCAGGTTGTCGGCGGCCAGGAACACGCGCTTGCCGGCATGCCAGGCGCCGAACAGGGCCGCGGCAAAGGCGATGGCATCGTCGAAATACAGCGCCCAGTCGCGGCCTTCGGCAGCGGCGAACGCATCGCGCCAGGCCAGCGCGCGCAGGCGCAGTGCGCTGTGGTCCAGGGCGACACCTTCACAGATACCGATGTCGCGGCCAGGCCGCGCGGTGACCAGCAACCGGTCCAGGGCGATCCAGTCAGCCATGGGCATGGGCCGCCTTCACCCGACGCCGCACCAGCCACTCGCCTGCGAACAACACTCCCATCATCACGTACGCCAACAATCCGTTGTAGAGCATCCAGACCCGGTCCGACGCGTACAGCGCGGTGAACAGGGCCAGGCCACCGTTGAGAACAAAAAAGCCGCACCACACCTGGGTGACGCGACGGGTATAGGCCACCGCGAAGGCGGGCAGGTCCGGCTCCTGCAGGCGCGCCAGGCGCTCCACCAGCGGCGGGCCGAAGCGCAGGCTGGTGGCGAACACCGACAGCATCACCACGTTCACCAGCGCCGGGTACAGCTTCAGCGGCAAGGCCTGGTTGAGCACGGTGGCCAGGCCGGCCAGCAGGCCGGCACCGGCCGCGGCGGCCCACCACAGCGGCTGCCGGGTGCTCAGCGCACGCAGCAGGGCCAGGCCGAACAGCAGCAGCGACAGCCAGCGCGGCTCGAAGCGGCCCATGGCCACGTAGACCAGCACCGGATAGGCGAGCGAAAGCGCTGCCACCACGACCATGCGTGCCCGTGCCATGGTCGCGGTGCCCGGCCTGCGGTCAGGCGGCAGCCTGGCCCGGCAGCAGACCGTGCACGACATCAACGATGTCCTGTACGGTGCGCACGGCCTTGAAGGCTTCCGGCTGCAGGTTGCGGCCGAGCAGCGGCTTGAGCTGCACGATCAGGTCGACCGCATCGATGCTGTCGATGTCCAGGTCGTCATACAGGCGCGATTCCGGGCTGATCCGGGCAGGTTCGATCTCGAAGCTGTCGGTCAGGATGCGGACGATGCGCTCGAACAGTTCATTCTTGGTCATGGCAGTTCCTGGCGCCTTACGACTGGCGGGCGGCGACGAACTCGCCGAGCGCGCGCACGCTGGAGAAATGGCGACGGGTTTCTTCCGAGTCGGCCGAGAGGCTGACACCGTACTTCTTCTGCAGGGCAAGGCCCAGCTCCAGGGCGTCGATCGAATCGAGGCCAAGGCCTTCCACGAACAGCGGCGCGGTCGGATCGATGTCCTCCGGCGTGATGTCCTCCAGTGAAAGCGAGGAAATGATCAATTCCTTGATCTCGTGCTCAAGTGCTTGCACGGGTCGGGTCTCCAGACAGGTCGAAATAACGAGTGAGGTGGTCGGTGACGCGACGGGCCGCCAAGGCATCCCCCCTTGACGCGTCATCTTCGGCCAGGAAGGGTGCGATGGCGATATCTTCGCCGATCTGCAGCCGAACGTGAAAACGACGTGAGGGCACACGATACCATTTCTGGCCCTTGGTCAACGTGGCGGGCGTGCAGCTGATACGCACCGGCGTGATGTCCAGCCGCCCGCGCACGGCGATGTTGGCAGCGCCCCGCTGCAGGCGCGGCGGCTGCCCCGGCACGGTGCGGGTTCCTTCCGGGAAAATGACCAGGGTGCCGCCGGCATGCACGGCGGCCACGCAGTCATCGACCAGGCCGGCGCCATCGTCATTGGCGATGTAGCCGGCGGCGCGGACCGGGCCGCGCATGAACGGGTTGCAGGCCACCGCGCGCTTGACCACGCAGTCAGCGTTGGGCAGCAGCGCGATCAGGCACACCACGTCGATCAGGGTCGGGTGGTTGGCCAGCACCAGCAGGCCATCGCGGTGCAGGCGCTCGCGGCCCTCCACCTGCAGCGTCATCAGGCCCAGCCGGCACATCAGCCACACGTGGCTGGCGAACGCCCCCTGCACCAGCCGCCGCGCCCGCCGCTGGCGCGCGACCGGGTCGCGCATCAACAGCAGCAGAGGCATCACGAACACGCCCAGCAGCAGCCCGCCCACGCCGAACGCGGCGAAGCTCAGGCCGGTGCCAACAACCCGCCAGGCGTGGTCGAGACGGCGCAGGGCTTCAGCCATGGCGGCTCCAGCGCCAGCGCTGGCCCTGGGCCACATGGTCGAGAGTGGGTGCAGTCGAGAGCAGGAACCGGTGCAGGTCCAGCGCGTGCGGCAGCAGGCCGGGCGCGGTATCGGCCGCAGCGGCGGCCGGTTCCCAGGCCAGGCGCAGGCCGGTGCCGGCCGTGCCGGACGGCGCAAGGCGCCAGCACCAGGCGAAGAACGGGTCGGGTTCGTCGGCGAATTCGGCGTAAACGTCGGGCAACGGTGATTCATAGACCACCACCCGCACCTCCCGCGCACCGTCGGCCAGCAGGCCGGCAGCTTCCAGACAGGCGGTTTCCACGGTGGACTGGCCAGCGGCCAGCGCCAGGTAGTTGCCCCGGTGGCCACGGGCGATGGAATACAGCGCCGCGATCGCGTTGTGCACCGACAGGCCGAAGCCGGTGGGCGACAGCGGCTCGGCGGCGGCCAGCGAGCCCAGCAGGTCCATCGAACGGGCCACGTCACCATGGCGGCTGGCAAACACCAGCGGCACTTCACTGTCGGCGCCCTGCGCGTCTTCGCACCAGCACGCAGCCTGGATGGCCATGCGGCCCAGGCGCTCGATGCGGCGACGCTGCATGGCCGGCACTTCCGCCAACGACGGCGTGCCCTCGCCCTGCGGCAGGAACGGCGCGTCGGCCCAGCCCATCCATTGGCTACGTTCTGTCAGTCCAGGCGCCCAGGCGGCCCAGTCGACAACGGAAAATTCGATCATTACCGGTGATGTTTGGATGGGCGGAAGACAGGCACGGGCCAACAGCATGGCGACGCGCGGCGGCCCCCCATTCCTGCAGCCGTGCGTCCGTCCAGGACGTCGCCGGCAGCCCCCCTGGCGGCCGGAAAGGTGCGAACGCTAGCACGTCCCGCGCAGGGAATACATGTTTCACAAACCGAAACGGGGAGCGGTCACCGGCCGCTCCCCGTTCACATCCTTCAGTGGTAACCGGCGTCGGCGCGTACCTTGCCGCGGAACACCCGGTAGGACCAGGCCGTGTAGCCCAGGATGACCGGCAGCAGCACCACCAGCCCGACCAGGGTGAAGCCCAGCGAGGAGGCCGGTGCGGCGGCCTGCCACAGCGTCATCGACGGCGGCAGCAGGTAGGGCCACATGCCCAGCACCAGGCCGGCGAAACCGAGCACGAACAAGGCCAGGCTGAGCAGGAACGGCGGCAGGTCGCGGCGCGGATGGGTGGCGCTGCGCCACAGCGCGGCGGCCACCGCCAGGGTCAGCAACGGCACCGGCGACAGCCACCAGAAATTGCCATCACTGAACCAGCGATCCATCAACCGCGAATCGAGGAACGGCAGCCAGCTGCTGACCAGGCCCATCGCCGCGATCACCGCCACCACCAGCGGCCGGGTCATCTGCCGCGCCAGTGCCTGTACGCGGCCCTCGGTCTTCAGGATGAGCCAGGTGCTGCCCAACAGCGCGTAGCCGGCCACCAGCGCGGCACCGGTCAGCATCGCGAACGGGCTGAACCAGGTGAACGCGCCGCCGCTGAAGCGGCCATCGACCAGCGGGATACCCTGCACCAGGGTGCCCAGGATCACGCCCTGGGCGAAGGTCGCCAGCAGCGAACCCAGGCCGAAGGCCACGCTCCACAACCGGCGCGAGCGGTGCGCCTTGAAGCGGAACTCGAAGGCCACGCCACGGAACACCAGCGCCACCACCAGCAGCAGCACCGGCAGGTACAGCGCCGACAGCAGCACCGCGTAGGCCTTGGGGAATGCCGCCAGCAGGCCGGCACCGCCCAGCACCAGCCAGGTCTCGTTGCCGTCCCAGATCGGCGCGGCGGTGTTCATCATCAGGTCCAGCTGTTCCTCATCCTCGGCGAACGGGGCGAGGATGCCGATGCCGAGCACGAAGCCGTCCAGCACCACGTACATCAGCACGCCGAAGCCGATCACCGCGAACCATGCCACCGGCAGCCAGGTCATCAGGTCCATGTCAGCGCTCCTCCAGCGGTTCGTCGGCGGCCGACAGCGGGCGCGCCGGCGTGTGGCTGCCGTGGTCCAGCGAGGGGCCCTCCACATACGGCTGCGGGCCGTGGCGCAGGATCTTCACCAGGTACCAGATGCCCCAGCCGAACACGAAGGCGTAGCCGACCACGTACACCGCCAGCGACAGCGCGGTCATCCACGCACTCTGCGGGCCCACCGCATCGGCGGTGCGCAGCACGCCGTAGACCACCCACGGCTGGCGCCCCATCTCGGTGACGAACCAGCCGGACACCAGCGCGATGAAACCGCTGGGCAGCATCCAGTTCCAGCCGCGCAGCAGCCACGGCGAATCGAGCAGCTTCTTCCGCCACAGCTGGAAGGCCGAGACCCAGGCCAGCAACAGCATCAGCGTGCCCAGCCCGACCATGATGCGGAAGGCGAAGAACACCGGCGTCACCGGCGGCCGTTCGCTGGCCGGCACCGAGGTCAGCGGATCGAACGTACCGTCCAGCGAATGGGTCAGGATCACGCTGCCCAGCTTCGGAATGGCCACTTCGAAATCGTTGCGCTGCTCCTTCTCGTTGGGCAGCGCGAACACCACCAGCGGCACGCCCTCGCCTGCCTTGCTTTCATGCCAGTGCGCTTCCATCGCCGCGATCTTCATCGGCTGGTGCTTGAGCGTGTTCAGGCCATGCATGTCGCCGACGAAGATCTGCACCGGCACGGTCAGCGCGGCAAACGCCACCGCCGCGACCAACATGCGGCGGCCCGCTTCGACGTGCGTGCCCTTGCGCAGGTACCACGCGCCCACACCACCGATCACGAAACAGGTGGTGATGAACGAGCCCAGCGCCATGTGCGCCAGGCGGTACGGGAAGGACGGGTTGAACACCACCTGCCACCAGTCCACCGGGTGCACGATGCCGTTGATCATTTCGTAGCCGGCCGGCGTATGCAGCCAGCTGTTGGACGACAGGATCCAGAACGTGGAGAACAGCGTGCCCAGCGCCACCATGCAGGTGGACAGGAAATGCAGGCGCGGCGATACGCGGCCCCAGCCGAACATCATCACGCCGAGGAAACTGGCTTCCAGGAAGAACGCGGTCAGCACTTCATAGGTCAGCAGCGGGCCGATGACCGTACCGGCCACCTCGCTCAGCCGCGGCCAGTTGGTGCCGAACTGGAAGGCCATGACGATGCCGCTGACCACGCCCATGCCGAAGGACACGGCGAAGATCTTCTGCCAGAAGAAATACAGGTCGCGCCAGACGGGCAATTTCGTGCGCAGCCAGCGCCATTCGATGAAGGCCAGCCAGCTGGCCGTACCGATGGTGAACGCGGGGAACAGCACGTGGAAACTGATGACGAATCCGAACTGGATCCGCGACAACAACAACGCGTCCAAGGGACGCCTCCTGCCGGGTACGGGTGGGATACCGGACCACTTTAGGAGGATTTGGTTAAGCCGGGATGCGACCGGGTGACGCGCTGCTTCACTTTGTCGCAGGGGTCAACCCGCCGGGCATGGCCGCGCCCCGTGGCCTGCGGGCGCCGATCCGACGGACGCATCGCCATGCGCGGGGACCCT
This sequence comes from Stenotrophomonas sp. PFBMAA-4, assembly GCF_030053215.1. Taxonomy (NCBI): domain Bacteria; kingdom Pseudomonadati; phylum Pseudomonadota; class Gammaproteobacteria; order Lysobacterales; family Lysobacteraceae; genus Stenotrophomonas; species Stenotrophomonas sp. PFBMAA-4. Next base: position 50,041 of record NZ_JASGBW010000009.1, read on the forward strand.
GCCGCTGGGTCCGGTGCCGATCCGCCGGGCGTGGCCCGGCGCTACCAATGGAGATTCCAGGTAGCGCCGGGCCATGCCCGGCGGGGGCTGTCAGTGCCAGAAATACCAGGCTGCTGCAGCCAACAGGGCGCCAAACAACAGCACCTGCACCACCACGTACAGCACACCGCTGTCGCGCGTTTCCGCCTGCAGCCGCTGCTGCAGCGCGTCGCTTACATCAGGCACGGCGTGCTGTTGTTCCTGCTCGCGCAGCGCCTGCGACAGCGCGCGCGCATCGGCATCGCGGGGGTCGTTGGCTTCGCTCACAGCAGTTCTCCGGCGGTGGCGCGTCGCGTCAGCTCCTGCTTCAGGGTCTGCCGCGCGCGGTACAGGTGGCTCTTGATGGTACCGCGCGCCATCCCGGTCACCTGTTCAATCTCGGCCAGGTCGAAATCCTCCAGGTAATGCAGGCCCACGATCAGCCGCTGCGGCGGGGTCAGCCGTTCCAGCGCCGCGCCGAGCTGGCGTCCAGCCTGCAGCGCCTCGCTCAGCTCCGCCGGGCCGGGACCCTCGTCGCCGATCCCCAGCTCCTCGGGCACCTCCACCGCCATCATCCACTGCATCTCCAGCCGGCGGCGGCGCAGGTGCTGCAGCGCCGTCGTGTAGGCCACCCGCGAAACCCAGGTCCGCAGCGAGGATTCGAAGCGGAACCGGTGCAGCTGGCGGAACACCGCCAGGAAGGTTTCCTGCAGCAGATCGGCCACCTGGTCGCGATTGCCGACCATGCGCCCGATCACGTGTGCACAGGTACGTTGATGGGCCTGCACCAGCTGCGCGAACGCTGCCTGCGAACCATCGATGATGGCGACCACCAGCGCGCGGTCGTCTTCCCACGCAGCCGGTTCCTCGGCGACGGCGTCGCGACGCCGCCCGCGCAATGCAGCCAGAGCGCCGCCCAGCAGGCTCATGCGTTGGCCGCTCGCTGTGCCCGTGGCATGCGCCGGTCAGCCCTTGCGCACGGCGGGGCGGGTGATGAACCACGCCAGCAGCTGGCCCACGCCGGCACTGCCGGCCAGCGCAGCGGCGGCGCCGAAGGTCAATTCGCGCGCACCCATGGCTTCCAGCAGGGCCAGGGCCACGGCCAGGCTGACCAGGCTGATGCCCCAGCGCAGCGCGCCCTGGCGGCGGCGCTCCTCTTCCAGCACCGCCAGCGAGCGGATCACTTCCTCCGGCACGTGCGGGGCCACCAGCTTGCTGCGCGCCCGCGCATCGGCAATGGCGTGGATCGCGTAGGCGATGCAGAGGAAGAGGGTGATCGGGATGAGTTCCTGCATGGTCGTGCTCCTGTCCGGTGAATGATGCGGGTTCAGGAGATTGGATGCGCAGGCCCGGCGACCGGTTGCAGTGGATGTGTCAGGCTTCGTCGTCGGTCTCGGTCTCGACCGGTGCATCCGGAAAACAGGTTTCCAGATGGAAGCCCAGCCGCAGGTCGGCCATCAGCCGCACCAGTGCAGGATCCAGTTCAAAACCCGCCCACGCCCGCTTGCCAAAAACAGCGATACGCAGGCCGACATCGGCGCCCTCCTGGTTCAATGCCTGGATCACCTGCACCCGCGCCTGCAGGATCCCGACCACCTGCGGCCAGGCGTCCATCAGCCAGCCATCCTTGCCAGCGGCCAGTTCAAAGCTCACCCAGGTGAAGCCATGTACCCGGATCAAGCGGCCATCACCGCCACGCAGATCGGTGCCGGCATCACGGAAGAACCTCCGTTCCAGCCCCAGCCGGGCGGAGATGTCGGCGCTGGCGACTGCAGGGTGCTGCACCCCCAGGGAAATGCGGTAGTCGTAGGGGTACATGGTCGGCTCCTTCCGGCTCAGTCGCCCATCATGCGCCACGCAAGGCCCCGCCGGGCCTTTGCCCAAGCGGTCTGCATGACCTGTGGCCCCCTCCCCCGGCCCGGGCGGCTGCTACCCTTGCCCGGTTTCCTCATCTGGTGCTGTCCGCCCATGTCCCGAGTGCTGCCCCTGTCCCTCCTGCTGTCGGCCGTGCTGGCCGCACCGGCCGCGCATGCCGCGCCGACGCCGATCACCATCGAACAGGCCATGGCCGACCCGGACTGGATCGGTCCGCCGGTCGAGAAGGCCTGGTGGTCCTGGAACAGCCAGCAGGTGGAGTACCAGCTCAAGCGCAACGGCAGCCCGGTGCGCGACACCTTCCGCCAGCCGCTGGCCGGTGGCGCCGCCGCACAGGTGGCCGATGACCAGCGCGGCACCCTGGACGTGGCCGAGCCGGTCTACGACCGCAGCCGCAGCCGCAGCGCCTTCGTCCGCAACGGCGATGTGTTCGTGCGCGACCTGCGCAGCGGCGCGCTGACCCAGCTGACCCGCAGCAACGAACGCGCGGCCGGGGTCAACTTCGCCGCCGACAACGGCGTGATCTGGCGCGTCGGCCAGGAATGGTTCCACTGGACCGCCGCCGCCGGCGTGCAGCAGGTGGCCAGCCTGAAGGCCGAAAAAGACCCGGCCAGCAAGCCCAAGGACGACCTGCTTCGCGACCAGCAGCTGCGCACCCTGGAAACCCTGCGCCGCGACCGCGACCAGCGTGAAGCGCTGAAGGACCAGGACCAGCGCTGGCGCCAGGCCGACCCGACCCGTGCCGCAGCCCCGATCTACCTGGGCGCCGACGTGGAGATCGCCGACAGCCTGCTGTCGCCGGACCTGGGCCACCTGATCGTGGTGACCAAGCCGAAGGATTTCGATGACGGCCGCACCAGCAAGATGCCGCTGTACGTGACCGAATCGGGCTACGAGGAAACCGAGGACACCCGCACCCGCGTCGGCCGCAACGGCTTCGAGCCGCACACCCTGTGGTATGTCGATGTGCGCACCGGCAAGGCCGAGAAGCTCTCGCTGTCGGGCCTGCCGGGCATCGGCACCGACCCGCTGGCCGAGCTGCGCCGCAAGGCCGGCAAGGACCCGCTGAAGGGCGACCGCAGCGTGCAGGTGATGAGCGACTTCATGGGCGGCGGCATGCGCTGGAGCGCCGATGGCCAGCAGGCTGCGGTGATGCTGCGCGCCAACGACAACAAGGACCGCTGGATCGTCAGCATCGGCAACGATGGCCGCGTGCAGAACCGCCACCGCCTGACCGACAACGCCTGGATCAACTGGGGCTTCAACGATTTCGGCTGGATGGCCGATGGCCGCACCCTGTGGCTGCTGTCCGAAGAATCGGGCTTCTCGCACCTGTACACCCAGGCCGGCACGGCCAAGCCGCAGGCGCTGACCAGCGGCAAGTGGGAAACCTCCGCGCCGGTGCTGTCGGCCGACGGCAAGGGCTTCTACTTCCTGTGCAACCAGCAGGCGCCGCACGACTATGAAGTCTGCGCGGTCGACACCGGCAACCGCCAGGTGCGCGAGCTGACCAACCTCAACGGCGTGGAAGATTTCTCGCTGTCGCCCGATGGCCAGCAGCTGCTGGTGCGCTACTCGGCCGCCTACCTGCCGACCCAGCTGGCCGTGGTGCCCAGTGCCGGTGGCCAGGCGCGCGTGCTGACCGACACCCGCACCGCCGAGTACAAGGCGCGCGAGTGGGTCCAGCCGAAGCTGGTGGCGGTGCCGTCCAAGCACGGTGCCGGCGTGGTCTGGGCCAAGTACTACGAGCCCGAGCACAAGGAACCGGGCAGGAAGTACCCGATCGTGATGTTCGTGCACGGTGCCGGCTACCTGCAGAACGTGCACCAGCGCTACCCGGCCTACTTCCGCGAGCAGATGTTCCACAACCTGCTGGTGGAGAAGGGCTACATCGTGCTGGACATGGATTACCGCGGCAGCGAGGGCTACGGCCGCGACTGGCGCACGGCGATCTACCGCAACATGGGCCACCCGGAACTGGAAGACTACAAGGACGGCCTGGACTGGCTGGTCGACACCCAGCAGGGTGACCGCGACCACGCCGGCATCTACGGCGGTTCCTACGGCGGCTTCATGACCTTCATGGCGCTGTTCCGCTCGCCGGGCACGTTCAAGGCCGGCGCCGCGCTGCGCCCGGTGCTGGATTGGCAGAACTACAACCACGCCTACACCAGCAACATCCTCAACACCCCGGACATCGACCCGGAGGCGTACCGCACGTCCTCGCCCATCGAGTACGCGCAGAACCTGCAGGACAACCTGCTGATCGCCCACGGCATGATGGATGACAACGTGTTCTTCCAGGACTCGGTGCACCTGACCCAGCGCCTGATCGAGCTGCACAAGGACAACTGGTCGATCGCCCCGTACCCGCTGGAACGCCACGGCTACATCCGCGCCGACTCCTGGCTGGACCAGTACAAGCGCATCCTCAAGCTGTTCGAGCAGAACCTGAAGTGAGCCGGCTGGCATGAGCCGCGACGCGGCCACGATCCACATCGTGGCCGCGGTCATCGTGGATGACCGCGGTCGCGCGCTGGTGGTGCGCAAGCACGGCGCCGACCGTTTCATCCAGCCCGGCGGCAAGCCCGAAGCGGGTGAAGCGCCGCTGCAGGCATTGGCCCGCGAGCTGGACGAAGAACTCGGCGTGCAGCTGCGCGCCGGGACCGCCATCGCACTGGGCACGTTCGAGGACTGGGCGGTGAACGAGCCCGGCCACCGCGTACAGGCCCAGGCCTGGTGGGTGCAGGTGCTGGGCACGCCAGCCGCACGCGCGGAAATCGCCGAACTGGCCTGGGTTCCACTGCGGCCGCCGCACGGCCTGCGCTTGGCACCCCTGAGCGAACACCATATCCTGCCGGCGGTCGCCGCCCTGGCGACGCCCCACTGAAGACGCGGGCCCTGCCTGCAAGGACAATGGATGTCAGTGCCTATTCCCCCCATCCCCGCCGCGCCCACCGCCGCCCGCACTAACTGGTTGAAGCCGTTGGCGCAGGGTTCGTTCTGGCTGTGCCTGGTACTGACCGTCTACTGCCTGCTGCAGGCACTGGTGGCGATACCCCTGGCCGCACTGCCGCTGTGGCAGCACCTGGCCAGCCTGGCCTGGGAACACGGCCTGGACCGCACCCTGTGGTGGATGCTGGTCCACCCGGTGTCCGCATCGCTGCTGGCCGCCCTGGTCTGCCTGGCGTCCACGCTGGCCAGCTGGGGGCTGTGGCACGAGCGGCGCTGGGGACTGTGGGCCTATGTCTGGGCACTGCTGTTGAGCGCGCTGGCCAACTTCGTCATCACCTGGTGGTTCGACCGCGTCCTGCGCCAGGTGTTCGCGCTGATCGCCGACGACCCGTCGATGGCCCGTGAACTGGACATGCAGCGCCTGATATTCACCGTGACCCTGCTGGGAAGTTCCGTGCTGTTTGCCGGCCTGCAGGGCTGGCTGGCCTGGCGCCTGCTGCGGCCGGACATGCGCGCACGCTTCCGCTGACGCGCTGGCTGCTGGCGTTTTTGACGCGAACGACCTGCCCGGCGCAGGCATCGTGACCGCAGGACAAGCGTTCCAGCGGGTTTGATTGCGGATCGGGTCGGGCTGGCTATCGTGGCCCGCGTCTTTCTGCTGTGGTCCCGACATGTCTGCTTCCGCTCCGCGCTCCGCGATCCCGGCCTGCATCGCGTTGTTGTTCCTGCTGCTCTGCACCCAGCACGCAGCTGCATCCGGCCTGCCGCGCTGTGGCGTATTCGAAGCAGAAGGCGGAGGCACCCAGCTGCGCGTGGACGGCCCCGACCGCGGGATTGAGAAAGGCAGTTACATGTCCGACCGCCCCTTCGTCGTCCAGCGCAGCGAAGGCAGTCTCAGCCTGGTTGATCTCACCTTCGGCCTCGTCTCTGAACTGGAGGTCCAGCGCGATGGTCGCGTTCTGCAGAAGGACAGCAAACGCTACCGCCTGACCCAGCCGGCTGCGTGCCTGCCACCGGTAGAGCATGCGTCAGGCAGCTGCCTGGCAGACGCGCAGCACTGCCTCGACAGCTACCATGAATTGAGCCTGCCGGCAGTCGAATCGGCCTGCGCCGAAGGTGTTCCGCGATTCTGCCAGGCCCTGCCAGAGCGCTATCGCGAGGCTGACCAGCCTCCCGGCAGCGATACGCCGTCCGAAGCACAGATTGCCGTGATACAGGCCACCATGGAAAAGGCCATGGCGGAGATGGATTTCCCCCGCCAGTGTCGCGATGATGATCCTGCGGCCGACGCCGAGGCCTGCATGGCCATTCTGGAAGAGCGGCCGGAGCTCGTCGAGGCCGTCGCCACTGCCATTCGCACGGCCTCGATGGCGGCCAGCATGGTTGAAGTGTTCTCGCCTGCCGCCAAGCCCGCTCTGTCGGATGCGCGACTACAACGCCTGCAGGGGCTCTGCAAGCAGGTGGGTGGAAGTGACTTCTGCAAGGAGGTCGCCACGCTGCAGTGGACCGCCGGCAATCTGCAGGATGGCCGGGCGGCGCTGCAGGTGGCCTGCGACGGCGGCGACGAGACGTCCTGCCGGCAGGCGGCTGCACTGCTGCAGCTGGGTGGGGAGCTGGTGCCGCAGGCCGCCAGCGCCGTGCCATGCGGCCACTATGCGGCCTCCGGCGGGCTGCTGGACGAACTGACGTTCGGCGACGGCGGAATGGTGGAGGTCGGTTACGGCTCGCGGGTGCGTGCACGCGTGCAGGACGGCCAGATCCGCATGCGCCACGAGCTGGGGGGTGACTACGTGCTGCAGCCATTGCCCAACGGCGATCTGCTGGGGCTGGATCAATGGCTTCGCTTCGAGCGCTTCCAGCGGCAGCCGGGCGATGCGCAGTGCAGCGCACCGCTGGTGTTCGACGCGGTGCCGTTCCCGCAGGATTGCCCGCGTGCGCCCATCGACGGCGAAGCCGAAGCCTGCTGCGCGGCCGGCAGGATGCAGGGCTGCCACGTGCTGGGCAGTCGCGCCGCGCTGGGCGGGAAGTGGGTCGAGGCGAGCGAGCACTACCAGAAGGTCTGCCAGGCCGGCATCCGCGAGGGTTGTGAAAATCTGGCCAGCGTCATGGAAAACAGTAGCAGGGTGGACGTGCGCCCCATGCTTCAAAGCCTTTGCGACGCAGATGCGGGTGGCCGCCACGTGGCGTGCGACGTGCTGGCGACCCGCAACTGGGGGTTGCTGGAACTGGGCCAGGCGCTGGACCGCGCTGTTCAGGAGCAGGTTGCAGGCGACGAACGCACCAGACCGGCGCCGCGCACCCCCAACCACAAGCAGTAAGGGGCTTGCCTGCCCGGGCGCTGCGGTAAAGTACGCGCCATGAACGATTTCGAGCGCGTACGCGCCTACCTCACCGACCTGCAGGACCGCATCTGTGCGGCCATCGAGGCCGCCGACGGCCAGGCCCGCTTCCAGGAAGACCTGTGGCAGCGGGCCGAGGGCGGTGGCGGGCGTACCCGCGTGCTGCGCGACGGTGCGGTGTTCGAGCAGGCCGGCATCGGCTTCTCCGATGTGTCCGGCAGCCGCTTGCCGCCGTCTGCCTCGGCCAACCGGCCGGAACTGGCGGGCGCCTCCTGGCGCGCCACCGGCGTGTCGCTGGTGTTCCACCCGCTCAACCCCTACGTGCCGACCACCCACGCCAACGTGCGCTTTTTCCAGGCCCAGCGCGATGGTGAGGTGGTGGCCAGCTGGTTCGGCGGTGGCTTCGACCTGACCCCGTTCTATCCCTTCGATGAGGACGTGCAGCACTGGCACCAGGTGGCCCACGACCTGTGCGCGCCGTATGGCGAGGAGCGCTACGCCGCGCACAAGCGCTGGTGCGACGAGTACTTCTTCCTGCGCCATCGCAACGAAACGCGTGGCGTGGGCGGCCTGTTCTTCGATGACCTGCACGGCGATTTCGAGCGTGACTTCGCCTACCTGCGCGCGGTCGGTGACGGCTTCCTCGATGCCTACCTGCCGATCGTGCAGCAGCGCAAGGACACCGCGCACGGCGAGCGCGAGCGCGAATTCCAGCTGTACCGTCGTGGCCGCTACGTGGAGTTCAACCTGGTCTACGACCGCGGCACGCTGTTCGGCCTGCAGAGTGGCGGCCGCAGCGAGAGCATCCTGATGAGCCTGCCGCCGCGGGTACGCTGGGAATATGGCTTCACTCCGGAAGCCGGCAGCGCCGAAGCGCGCCTGGCCGATTACCTGGTGCCGCGCGACTGGGTGTGAGGCCACGCCGCGTTCGACGCTATCAATGCGTGTGGCGCAATGCCCGTAGAGTCGAGCTTGCTCGACTGCTTTTCGCACTGCGCCAACGGCAGTCGAGCAAGCTCGACTCTACCGGAGCGGGACGCACCGTCGAGCGCGTGCGACATTACGGAGGCTACTTCTTCGGAATGATGGTGATGTGGCCGGTGGTTTCCAGCAGCGCCAGCTCGACATCCTCCACGCGCAGGCAGCCCTGCTGGCGCAGCGCGGCTTCGAAATCGGCCGTGCTGACCAGCTCGCGCCGCAGCACGGCCTCCAGCAGGCGCCCGTCGCGCGCGATCACCACCGGCTCGCCTTCGATCAGCCGTTCCATGCGCCGGTTGCGCGTGGTCAGCCACCCCACGCCATAGTTCAGCAGGATCAGCGTGGCCGCCAGCAGCAGGCCGCCGCCCAGCGACGTGTCGGTGCCCAGCAGCGCGTTCTGCACGGCGTTGCCCAGCAGCACGATCAGCAGCACATCGAACGGGGTGATCTGCCCCAGCGCGCGCTTGCCGCTGAGCCGGACCATGCCCAGCACGACGGCATAGACCACCACCGCGCGCAGGACGAATTCCCACCACGGCATCGCCAGTGCGAACAGATCGGGCATTGCGGCTTCCCCTGCGGAGCGATGGCCCAGCGTGGCGCAGCAGCGCACAAATAAAAAGCCCCGCTGACCAGGGGGAGGTCAACGGGGCCGGGGAACGGGCGCTTGGGGAGGAGCCCCCGTTCCTAGATCTGCTCCAGGGGATGGGAGAGATCCACGACAGGCGTTGCGCCTGTCGAGAGTTATAGAAACACCCCGAACACTAACGGTTCGTGAAGGGGCCCAATTTATTGTAGGCCGATACCCAAAACATTCATCTTCGAGTCAGATAAATCGTACAAATGAACCATTCATGGCATTTTTAGCCTGAATGCGAATCAGTGCGCCTCGTCCCAGTTAACCCCAACACCGGTATCAACGACCAGCGGCACCCGCAATTGCGCCGCTTGCGACATGCGCTCGATCACGTTTTTACGCAGTTCCTCGGTGAAACCGGCCTCGCTTTCGAATACCAGTTCATCGTGCACCTGCAGGATCATCCGCGCCGGGGCGCCACTGTCGTGCAGCCACTGGTCCACCGACACCATCGCCCGCTTGATGATGTCCGCCGCGGTGCCCTGCATCGGCGCGTTGATCGCCGCGCGTTCGGCGCCGGCACGCAGGCCCTGGTTGCGGGCATGAATGTCATTCAGGTACAGGCGGCGGCCGAACAGGGTTTCCACATACCCCTGGTCACGCGCCTGCTGGCGCATCCGCTCCATGAAGTCACGCACGCCCGGATAGCGGCTGAAGTACAGCGCCACATAATCCTGCGCCTGGCCACGGTCGATGCCCAGGTTGCGGGCCAGGCCAAAGGCGCTCATGCCGTACATCAGGCCGAAATTGATGGCCTTGGCGGCGCGGCGCTCGTTGGGCGTCACCTCTTCCAGCGTGCGCCCGAACACCTCGGCGGCGGTGGCACGATGGACGTCGGCGCCCTGCTCGAAGGCACGCACCAGGCCCGGGTCCTCGGACAGGTGGGCCATGATCCGCAGCTCGATCTGCGAATAGTCGGCCGCCAGCAGCTGGAAGCCCTCCGGCGCGACGAAGGCACGGCGGATGCGGCGGCCGTCCTCGGTGCGGATCGGGATGTTCTGCAGGTTCGGGTCCGAGGAGGACAGGCGGCCGGTGGCGGCGCCGGACTGGTGGTAGCTGGTGTGCACCCGGCCGGTGTCCGGGTTGACCATCTCCGGCAGCTTGTCGGTGTAGGTGCTGCGCAGCTTGGCCAGGCCGCGGTATTCCAGGATCACCCGCGGCAGCTCGTGCTGGTCGGCAATCGCCTCCAGCGCTTCTTCATTGGTGCTGGGCTGGCCCTTCGGGGTCTTCACCACCGCCGGCAGCTTCAGCTCGTCGAACAGCACCGCCTGCAGCTGCTTGGGCGAATCCAGGTTGAAGCTGCGCCCGGCCAGCTCGGTGGCCTTCTGCTGCGCGGCCAGCATGCGCGAGGACAGGTCGTGGCTCTGCCGGCGCAGCTCATCGGTATCGATGCGCACGCCATTGGCTTCGATGCTGGCCAGCACCGGCACCAGCGGCATCTCGATGTCGCGGTACACGCTGTCCAGCGCCGGTTCGGCCAGCAGCTGCGGCTGCAGCGCATGGTGCAGGCGCAGGGTGATGTCGGCGTCCTCGGCCGCATAGCGGCTGGCTTCGTCGATGCCCACCTGCGAGAACGGGATCTGCTTGGCGCCCTTGCCGGCCACGTCCTCGAACTTGATGGTGTTGTAGCCCAGGTAACGCAGGGCCAGCGAATCCATGTCGTGGCGGGTGGCGGTGGAATTGAGCACGAAGCTCTCGAGCATGGTGTCGTCGTGGTAGCCCTGCACGTCCACGCCGTGGCGGCGCAGCACGTGCAGGTCGTACTTGCCGTGCTGGCCCAGCTTCTGCTTCGCCGGGTCCTGCAGCACCGGGCGCAGTGCGTCCAGCACCTGCTGCAGCGGCAGCTGGGCGGGAGCCCCCGGGTAATCGTGGCCGACCGGGATATAGGCGGCCTTGCCCGGCTCCACTGCCAGGCTGATGCCGACCAGGCGCGCGCGCATGGCGTCCAGCGCATCGGTTTCGGTGTCGAAGCTGATCAGCGTGGCCTGCTGCACGCGCTCCACCCAGGCCTGCAGCTGTTCGGTCGCCAGTACGGTTTCGTACTCACCGGGCGCGGACAGCGCCGGGTCGATCCCGGCGGCCGGCGGCGCTTCGGCGCTGCCCCGGGCGAAGCCGGCGGCAGTGCCACGCAGGCTCGGGGTGGCTTCACTGGCGGCGGCCGGTGCCGGCAGCGGGCCGCCCAGCTCCTTCAGCGCCTGGGTGAAGCCATAGCGGGCATACAGCTCGGTCAGCACCGGAACGTCCTGCTCGCGCAGGGCCAGGGTGGCCGGCGAAGCGTCCAGCTCGACGTCGGTGCGGATGGTCACCAGCTCGCGGTTCAGCGGCAGGCGCTCCAGCGCGGCGCGCAGGTTCTCGCCGATCTTGCCCTTCATGCTCGGCGCGGCAGCGATGACGCCGTCCAGGTGCTGGTACTCGGCCAGCCACTTGGCGGCGGTCTTCGGGCCGCACTTCTCCACGCCGGGCACGTTGTCCACGGTGTCGCCCATCAGCGCCAGCAGGTCGATGATCTGGTCGGCGCGCACGCCGAACTTGTCCATCACCGCCGCGTCCGAATCCATGCGGCTGCCGGTCATGGTGTTGACCAGTTCGATGCCCGGCCGCACCAGCTGGGCAAAGTCCTTGTCACCGGTGGAAATGGTCACCTTCAGGTCCTGCGCCACGCCCTGCAGGGCCAGCGTGCCGATCACATCGTCGGCTTCCACGCCGGGGATGCGCAGGATGCTGATGCCCAGCGCTTCGACGATGCGGCACATCGGCTCGACCTGGCTGCGCAGTTCATCGGGCATGGGCGGGCGGTTGGCCTTGTACTGGTCGTACAGGTCGTCGCGGAAGGTCTTGCCCGGGGCATCGACCACGAAGGCGACGTAGGCCGGGCGCTCCTTCAGCGTCGAGCGCAGCATGTTGACCACGCCGAACAGCGCGCCGGTGGGCTCGCCCTGTGCATTGGACAGGGGCGGCAGCGCGTGGAACGCGCGGTACAGGTAACTGGACCCGTCGATCAGGACTAATCTGCTCATGCGACGATTCTACGCGCCCGTGCCTGCACCGCGGCGACACGGCCGCGACGCGTCGATGGGGCATAATCAAGGTCCGATCGATGCGAAGGCCCTGCCGATGAAGACCCTGATGCTGGCTTCCCTGCTGCTGCTTGCTGGCTGCGCCAGCATGGGCGGTGCAGGCGCTCCCCCGGTGGACGTGAAGGGCGCCGATGTGTCCAGCCGCACCATGGACAACGGCGATGTCATCGAGGAATACCGCGTGTCCGGCCAGCTGCGCATGGTCAAGGTCACCCCGTCGCGCGGCGCACCGTTCTACATGTACGACAAGAACGGCGATGGCCGCATGGACAACGACAAGGACGGCGTCTCGCCGGTGTACTGGAAGCTGTACAGCTGGTGATGCATCCGCGGCCGGCTCCGTCAGCGCAGCCGGCCGGTGATAGGTTCCCGACGCATCTGCCGGTTGATCCCATGACAGGCCCCGGAGGTGGGCCGGGATCACGCTGCCATGACCCTGCAACAGGCCACCCCTTCGGTGGTTGCATCCCTTGCCGCCGACCTGCGCCGCAGCAGCGCTCGCCAGCGCGTCACCTGCGGCGGCACGGCCGACCCGCGCCTGTTGCGCATCGTCGATTACATCGATGCCCACCTGGGCGACTGCGAGCTGGGCGAGCAGATGATCTGCGACGCCTTCGCGATGTCCCGCTCCACGGTCTACCGGCTGTTCCAGGCCCACGGCGGGGTGGCGCGCTACATCCGTGAATGCCGGGCCTGGCTGGCGCACCGCCACCTGGCCCGGGAGCCGGGCTGCCGCCTGACCTGGCTGCTCTATGAAGTCGGCTTCGCGTCCGAGCGCCAGTTCCAGCGCGCGTTCCTGGCGCAGTTCGGCATGTCGCCGGCCGACTGGCGGCAGGCCTGCCGGCAGCGCGCACGGGGCTCGCTGCTGTCCTGAGCGGACCCGCTGGGACGGCCTGGAGGAAGTGGGTGCCGGCACGCATCCTGCGTACCGGCACCAGGTCCCCTCCCCGGGAACGCGCGGATCAGTGGATGTTGATCAGCGGATGACCAGTACCGGCAGGGTGCTGCGTGCCAGCACTTCGGCCGTCTGGCTGCCCAGCAGCACGCGGGTCACCCCGCGGCGACCGTGCGAGGTCATCACGATCAGGTCGCTGTTGCGCTCGCCGGCCGTCTCGATGATGCCGTCGGCGGCGTAGCGGTCCAGCACATGGATGGGGTTGGCGCGGATGCCCTGCTCGGCGGCCTTGGCCAGTGCCGGCTGCAGCACTTTCTGCGCACCTTCCTCGCGGTCGGCCTTGTATTCGGGGCTGTTCATGTAGCCCACGCTCCAGCCCATGGCGTCGTACATGCCCACCGCCCACGGCTCGGAGACCGTCACGATATCGACCTCGGCGTTGAGATCCTTCGCCAGCTCCAGGCCCTTGGCCAGGCCCTTGTCGGACAGCTCGGAGCCGTCGGTGGCGATCAGGATGCGGGTGTACATGGTGGGCCTCCTTGGCGGGGTGCCAGTTGGGAACATCACCATTGCACACCGGATGTGCACGCCGCGCCTTGAGCAGGATCAATCCTGGCGCGGGATTGATGCCCGTGCCCATCGGCAGCGCCGGGCCATGCCCGGCGGCGTGTTCAGGCCTCGACGGTGACCCGCCAGCCCCCTGCATGCGGCTGCCAGTCGAATTCCACCGGCAGGAACTTCTCGATCAGGCGCGCGTTGCTGGCCAGGTGGTCGCTGATGACGTGGGTGGTGAAGCTGCCGCCCCCGGCCAGGGCCATCGGCAACAGCAGCTGGTCGGACAGGTACTCGCCGACCCACGCGCCACCGCTGAGGTAAGTGCGTACCTGGCCCGCCAGGCGCGCGCCCACCTGCTCGGCCGACACGCCGCGCTCGCCATGCCCATCGAACACTTCCACGTGGTCGCCGTGGCGCACGCGCACCATCGCCACGTTGCCCGGGCCCAGTGCCGGCCGCACCGACTGCACGTGGCGCGGGTGCGGGTCGACGCCGAGTTCATCGGCCAGCACCTGCAGTTCGCGCAGGCCGATGCTGCTGGACAGGCCGGACATCACCACCTGCGCCTGCATCGAATCCAGTGCCGGGCGCTGCTCCATGCACGGCACCTGCAACGTCCCGCACGGCTGCACCTGCAGCTCGATCACGCCGCCGCCGGCCGGGTGGAAGCCGTGCTGCAGCAGCTGCAGCGAGGCCTGCACGCCCATCCGCGCCAGTGACGGCAGGTAGCTGTCGGCGATGAAATCAGCGCTGGGCGCCAGCGGATTGTGGGTGCCACCTTCCAAGCGCAGCCGCGACGGCCCCTGCGCGCGCCACAGCGCCGGCAGCACGGTCTGAAGGACCAGGGTGGCCGAGCCGGCACTGCCGGTGGCGAAGTGGTAGTCGCCCGCGCTCACCACGCCCGGCTCGAAGCGCAGCGAGGTCGCGCCCAGCGTGGCACCGTGCGTGCAGGCGTTGCCGACCCGCGCCGCGGCATTCACCGCGGTCAGGTGCTGGCGCATCAGCCCGGGCTTGCGGCGGATCGCGCGGATGTTCTGCAGGGTGAAGCCGATGCCGGTGCACAGGCTCAGGGTCAGGGCCGAGCGCAGCAGCTGTCCGCCGCCGTGCCCGCCATCAAGTTCGATCATGTCCATCTGTTCTGTTCCTCCATGCCTGCGGTTTCGTCTGCAGGCCGTCCTGCCGCGCGCGGCGCAGTGTACGCCGCGCGCGGCCCGCTTCATCCCTTCACGCACACCACCTGGCGCAGCGTGTGCACGATCTCGACCAGATCGCGCTGGGCCTCCATCACCGCCTCGATCGGCTTGTAGGCCGCCGGCGATTCATCCACCACCTCCGCATCCTTGCGGCATTCCACGTGCGCGGTGGCCTTGGCGTGCTCATCCACGGTGATCAGCTTGCGCGCCTGTGTGCGGCTCATCACGCGCCCGGCACCGTGGCTGCAGCTGTGGAAGCTGTCCTCGTTGCCCAGCCCGCGCACGATGAAGCTCTTGGCGCCCATGCTGCCCGGGATGATGCCCAGCTCGCCCTTGCGCGCACTCACCGCGCCCTTTCGGGTCAGCATCACTTCCTTGCCGAAGTGCACTTCGCGGTTGACGTAGTTGTGGTGGCAGTTCACCGCCTCGGCCTGGGCCTCGAACGGCTTGCTGATGACCGTACGCACGGCCGCCACCACGTTGCGCATCATCACCTCGCGGTTCATGCGTGCGAAGCGCTGCGCCCATTCCACCGCGAACACATAGTCACCGTAGTGCTGGCTGCCCTCGGGCAGGTACGCCAGGTCCTGGTCGGGCAGGTTGATCATCCAGCGACGCATTTCCTGCTTGGCCAGTTCGATGAAGTAGGTGCCGATGGCATTGCCCACGCCACGCGAACCGGAGTGCAGCATGAACCACACGCGCTGGTCCTGGTCCAGGCACACTTCGACGAAGTGGTTGCCGGTGCCGAGGGTGCCCAGGTGCTTGAGGTTGTTGGTGTTCTTCAGGCGCGGGTGGCGCTCGCAGATCAGCGCGAAGTCATCGACCAGCTGCTTCCAGCCTTCGATGGCCAGCTCCGGCGGCGTGTCCCAGCTGCCCTTGTCACGGCCGCCACGGGTCACGCTGCGGCCATGCGGCACGGCCCGCTCGATCGCGCTGCGCACCGCCGACAGGTTGTCCGGCAGGTCGCTGGCATCCAGCGTGGTGCGCACGGCCATCATGCCGCAGCCGATGTCCACGCCCACCGCAGCCGGAATGATGGCGCCCACGGTCGGCACCACCGAGCCCACGGTTGCCCCCTTGCCCAGGTGCACGTCGGGCATCACCGCGATCCACTTGTGGATGAACGGCAGCCTGGCGATGTTCTGCAGCTGCTCGCGTGCCTGGTCTTCCAGCGGCACGCCGCGCGTCCACAGCTTGATGGGTGCAGCGCCCGGCTGCTGGATCACGTCATGGTTCAAGGTGGTCATGGTGATGTTTTCTTTCATCCAATACAAAACAAAGAAGGTGCGGTGACAAAGTTGGCCGAACATTCCGCCTGCCACGTTGCCGTGGCAGGCGGCCGGGACTTGAACCCGACCCTGAAGGGCTACCGATGTAGTTCGGCCTGCATTCCCCGCGCAACGAAAGCGAAGGTGCCGGCAATGCGACGAGGGGTGGAGGAACATCCTGCTCTACCACTGAGCTACCGCTGTGTTGCCACAGCGGGCGGGGCTCGAACCCGCGACCCGGAGCTTAGAAGGCTGTAGTTCCTCCGGCATTCGCAGTGCCGGCGTTGAAACAGGTGCGGTGACAAAGAGCGGTGGAACATCGTCTCCCCACAACCGGCAGGACACGCGGGATTCGAACCCGACCCCGAAGGGACAACCCATGTAGTTCCACCAGCATTCACCGCGAAAAACGTGAATTCCTGGTCCTGCCCGGCTGGCCCCATTGCCAGCCGGGCGGTCCCTGGCGACATCCTTGCCGCCTTCCAACATCGTGTTTACAGCGGCATGTCCTCGATGCGCTCGACCCAGCCGCTGCCATCGCCCGGTGCCTGCGCGAACTGCGCCAGCAGGTCGAACACCGCATCGCTGAAGCCGCCGATGTGCAGCACGTCCTCGCGCTGCACGGTCTGGCTGCTGGCTACCGGCTGCAGGTCGATGCACACCAGCCGTGCCTGCGGGCAACGCTGCTTCAGCGCATCCCAGGCCTGCATCGTGGCCGTCGCGCCGCCCCTGCGGGTGTCACGCCAGCTCTCGTTGTCCGACACCAGCACCACCAGGTCGACCTGCTCGCGGCGACGGTTGAGGTGTTCCAGCGGTGCACTGACCGAGGTACCACCGCCATTGATCGCCAACTGCGCTGCCAGCGTCATCACGCTGTCGCGCGGGTTCAACCGCACCGGGCGCACCTCGGTATCGAACGGCAGCACGGTGGCCAGCGGCTGGCCGCGCAGCACGCAGGCCGCGATCAGCGCCGCCACGTCCACGCAGCGCACCGCCGAGCTGGCACCCTTGCGGTAGCCGGTCACCGGCCACTGCATGGAACCGGACACGTCCACCGCCACCACCACCCGGCCCGGCAGCACCGGCACCTGCGCCGTGGCCGTTTCCATCGCGTCCTGCAACGCTTCCGGAATCTGCTGCGGCAGGCTGGCGCTGGCCTGGTAGGCCATCAGCAGCTGGTACGGCATCACCCGGGCGCGGCGCACCTGGGCCGGATCACGCAGCCGCGCTGCGATCACCGACACCATCGCCGGGTCATCGAACACGCCGTTGCGGGCGAACGTGTTGAGGTTCATCCGCATCGACTGCCACGACGCACTGCGCGCCAGCGCCGACCACTGCGCCGCATCCAGCGGCAGCGTGCTGAAGTACTGGAACGGCAGGTCCGGCGGCAGCCCACGCGGGTCACGCTTGAACGCCTCGTAGGCCTGCACCAGCGCCGGCAGCTGCGCCTCTTCGTACGGGCGACCGACGATCCACGCATACAGCGCCTTGCGCTCGGCATCGGCCGGCTTCGGGTGCACCATGCGGATCAGGTCGGCCAGCGACGGCTGCTGGCCGATGGCCGCACGCACCAGGGTTTCCGCCGATGCCTGCTGGATCCACTCGCGTACCAAGCGCTTCGGCAGCGACCCCAGCGACCGGCGGCCGACCTGGCCGCTGCGCATGATCTGCACGAAGGTGCGCAGCTGGCGGCCGTTGTCGACCACCCGCGGAAACACCTGGGCGAAGGCCTCCGGGTCGCGCAGGCTGAGCACGGCCAGCAGCAGCGCCGGCATGTCCTTCATATGCGCCACCTGGCGGGCATAGACCGCCGTGCGGGCAATGAAGCGCGGCTCGACCTGCGCGGTCAGCGCCAGCACCTGCTGCAGCTGTGCGTCGGCAGCGCTGTAGAACGTGTTGTTGAGGCAGCCGGTGGCCGCATACAGGGCCAGGGCAGCGCGCGGGTCGCGGCGGTAGGCCAGGCCACCGGCTTCATTGACGGTGGTGGCCGGCGGCAGTGCCGGGGCACGCGGGGTGGAGAAGAGCGTCAGGTTGGCCATCGTGGTGTCCTCAGCGGGAACAGCCCGCTTCGTGTCTTGGGAGGGATAGAGCAATGGCCGTGCCAACTTTCTCAATGACGCATCAACTCATTGTTTTTTCTGGATTTCGCCTGATCTCTGGCGCAACACCCACCCATTGACCGCGCTGAATATATATATTCAGCGCGCGTCTTTTATAGGAATGGATATGTCCCGTCGGCAGGTAGTCTTCGGCATGCTCGGCACCCAGCTCGACGCGGGCGAGGGTCCGGGTCGTTGGCAGAAATGGCGTCCCACGGTGTCGCTGGGCATGCATGAGGACTTCCTGCCCGACCGCATCGAGCTGCTGCTGGACGAGCGCCGCTACGCCAAGCTTGCCCGCGTGGTCTGCGAGGACCTGCAGCAGATGGCGCCCGGGCTGGAGGTGCGGCGTCACGACACCTACCTGGCAGATCCCTGGGAGTTCGAAGGGGTCTACGCGACCCTGCACGACTTCCTGGCCAGCTATCCGTTCCAGCCGGAGGAGGAGGACTACTACGTCCACATCACCACCGGCACGCACGTGGCGCAGATCTGCTGGTTCCTGCTCACCGAGAGCCGGCATTTCCCCGGCCGCCTGCTGCAGACCTCGCCGCCGCGCAAGCAGGACGGCGCGGCCGGCAGCTACGCGGTCATCGACCTGGACCTGTCGCGCTACGACCACATCGCCCAGCGATTCGCCCAGCAGCAACTGCAGGACCGCGACCTGCTGAAGAGTGGCATCGCCACGCGCAATGCGGCCTTCAACGCGATGATCGCGCAGATTGAAACCGTGGCCACGCGCTCGCGCGCGCCGATGCTGCTGATGGGCCCCACCGGCGCGGGCAAGAGCCAGCTGGCCAAGCGCGTGTTCGAGCTGAAGAAGCTCAAGCACCAGCTGCCCGGCCGTTTTGTCGAGGTGAACTGCGCCACCCTGCGCGGCGACGGCGCGATGAGCACGCTGTTCGGGCATACCAAGGGCGCGTACACCGGCGCCTCGTCCGACCGCGCCGGCCTGCTGCGCTCTGCCCACCAGGGCCTGCTGTTCCTGGATGAGATCGGCGAGCTGGGCCTGGACGAACAGGCCATGCTGCTGCGTGCGCTGGAAGAGAAGCGCTTCCTGCCGGTGGGCAGCGACCGCGAGGTGGAAAGCGAGTTCCAGCTGATTGCGGGCACCAACCGCGATCTGCAGCACTCGGTGCTGGAGGGCAGCTTCCGCGAAGACCTGCTGGCGCGCCTGAACCTGTGGACCTAGCACCTGCCCGGCCTGGCCCAGCGCAGGGAGGACATCGAGCCCAACATCGAGTTCGAGCTGCAGCGCTGGTCGCAGCAGCAGCACGCGCAGGTGCGCTTCAACGTGGAGGCACGCACGCGCTACCTGGCCTTCGCCACCAGTGCCGAGGCGGCCTGGCGCGGCAATTTCCGCGATCTGGGGGCATCGATCATGCGCCTGGCGACGCTGGCCAACGCCGGGCGCATCCAGATCGAAGGCGTCGATGATGAGATCGCGCGCCTGCGCCAGCAATGGCGCGGCGGCCAGGCGCCGTCAGCGCTGGAGGCGCTGCTGGGCCCGGCCGTGGATGAGCTGGACCGCTTCGACCGCGTGCAGCTGGAAGAGGTGGTGCGGGTCTGCGCGCACGCGAAGTCGCTGTCAGCGGCCGGCCGCGAGCTGTTTGCGGTGTCGCGCACCCAGCGCGCCAGCACCAACGACGCCGACCGCCTGCGCAAATACCTGGCGAAATTCGGCCTGGACTGGGAGCAGGTACGGCGCCCGGCGGGGCCGTAGCGCCGCGCTTGCCCGGCCGCCGGCCGCGGCGCATGATGGCCGCGCGGCACGCCGCCGCCATCGGGGAGCACGCGCATGCAGGACCGCAAGCCGCCATCAAAGGTCACCCCACGGGCCATCGTGCTGGCCGTCGCCGCCGCATTGGTGATGTTCTATGGCGGCTACCAGGTGGGCAAGCAGCTGGCCCTGCGTGAGAACGCAGAGCAGGCGGCGGGCCGCTGATGCCCTTCTGTAGAGCCGAGCCATGCTCGGCTGCTTCACACACGCGGCGGCACCGTGCCAACCAAGGTTGGCACCTACCCGTAGAGGCCAGCCTTCAGGCGATCTGCACGATGCGCGCGTTCTGGCACAGCGGGTAGCTGGCCACGAACTCCGCGATCGCATCACGCATCTTCTCGAACGATTCGCCATACATGTACAGCGCGGTCTCGGTCGGCCCCTGCCACCAGCTGCAGATCTCGCCCAGGCCACCGATGTTGTCGGACAGCTGCTCGAACACGTGGTTGGAGTCGCACTGTTCGTAGACTTCGTCCGGCAGGTTCAGGCCATCCAGGTAGATGCCCAGGCCCTCGGTGACGCCGAAGGCGCGATCATCCTCGCCCACACGCTGCACCTGCGAACCCTTCGGTGCGCCCAGCTGCTCCAGCAGGTCGATCAGCTTCGGCACGCCGTCCGCATCGACCAGCGCCACTTCGATATCGCCGTACTCGACTTCGCCCAGGTCGGAGATTGCGGTGCCACCCCCGGTCAGTTCGCCCAGGTTCGCCGCCTGCAGCAGCGCATCGAGCGGATCCTCGAACAGCTCGTGGCGATGCTCCGGCTGCAGCTTCGCATTCAACTTCACGGTGACGTGCAGTGTCGGTTCGGTCATGGGGGCGTTCCTGGAAGATGTGGGGCCTATTGTAGAGCCGAGCCCATGCTCGGCTGTTTTTCCCGCCAGAAGCAGCCGAGCATGGGCTCGGCTCTACAACACCCGTGCTCAGCGCAGGAACGGCGCCACCTTGCGCTTCAGCAGCTCGACCAGCACCGGGTCCATGTAGTCGTAGTCATCGGGGATATCCAGGCAGATCACCCGCTTGCCGTTGAGCCATGCCTTGTAGCGGCTGGACAGGCGGTTGCGGTGCGCCTTCTCCATCACGAACACCAGGTCCGCCCACTGCAGCAGCTCCGGGCTGAGCACTTCCTCGGCGTCGGCCAGCAGCCCGGCCGAGGCGGTTTCGATTCCCGGCCAATCGGCGAACACCTGCTCGGCTGTCGGGCTGCGCAGGCGGTTCTGGCTGCAAAGAAAGAGCACGTTGCGGGTCATGACCACTCGTCCTTGTAGCGCCGAGCCCATGCTCGGCTGATTTTCCCGGCGCAAGCAGCCGAGCATAGGCTCGGCTCTACAGGAGATCAGATCACCGTCAGGTTGGCGTAGGCCATCACCAGCCACTTACTGCCGGCATCGGCGAACTCGACCTGCACGCGGGCGTGGGCGCCGCTGCCTTCGTAGTCGGTCACCATGCCTTCGCCGAACTTGGGATGGGTGACCAGCGCGCCCAGCTTCAGCGGCGGGGCCTCGATCGAGGCGTGGCCCATCACCCGGCTGCTGCCCAGCGATGCCGGCCGCGAAACCTGCACCTTCGGGCGCACTTCGTGCAGCAGTTCGCGCGGGATCTCGCGCAGGAAGCGCGACGGCAGGCTGTAGTTGTCCTGGCCATGGATGCGGCGCGATTCGGCGTAGCACAGCACCAGCTTCTGCCGGGCGCGGGTGATGCCCACGTAGGCCAGCCGGCGCTCTTCTTCCAGGCGGCCGCTTTCTTCCAGCGAACGTGCGCTCGGGAACAGGCCGTCTTCCATGCCGGCCAGGAACACCAGCGGGAATTCCAGGCCCTTGGCCGAGTGCAGGGTCATCAGCTGCACGCCCTCCTCGCCCGCCTGTGCCTGGCCTTCACCGGCCTCCAGCGCGGCATAGGCCAGGAACGCAACCAGCTCGTCCATGTCCTCGCCCACTTCCTCGATGTCGTCGGCGCGGCGCAGGAAGCGCGAGGCCACCGAAACCAGTTCGTCGAGGTTGTCGGTGCGCGATTCCGAATCCAGCGAATTGCGGCTCTCCTTGCTCCAGTGCTCGCGCAGCTGCGAGCGCGACAGCACATGGTCCACGCGCTCGGCGAGGGTCATGTGCAGGGTCTGCGCCTGCAGTTCGTTCACCAGCACCAGGAAGCCGGCCAGTGCATTGCGTGCACGCGCGGCCAGAGCCGTGCCCTGGGTGACCAGCATGGTGGCCTCCCACAGCGAGATGCCCTGCGCGCGCGCTTCGCGGCGCACCTCGTCCAGGGTGCGCTCGCCGATGCCACGGGTGGGCGTGTTCACCGCGCGCTCGAAGGCGGCATCATCGTTGCGGTTGGACAGCAGGCGCAGGTAGGCCAGCGCATCCTTGATTTCAGCACGCTCGAAGAAGCGCATGCCGCCATACACGCGGTACGGCACCTGCTCGCTCAGCAGCGCTTCTTCCAGCGCGCGCGACTGCGCGTTGCTGCGGTAGAGCACGGCCACTTCGGTGTAGCTGCCACCGTCACGCACCCACTGGCGCGCGCGCTCGACGATGTAGCGCGCCTCATCCATCTCGTTGTAGGCCGCATACAGGTCGATCGGCTCGCCGTCGCCGCTGTCGGTCCACAGTTCCTTGCCGATGCGGTCCGGGTTGTGCGCGATGACCGCGTTGGCCGCGCCGAGGATGTTGGCGGTGGAACGGTAGTTCTGTTCCAGGCGGATGGTCTGTGCACCGGGGAAGTCACGCAGGAAGCCCTGTACGTTCTCGACCTTGGCGCCGCGCCAGCCGTAGATGGCCTGGTCATCGTCGCCGACCACGAACACATGGCCCTCGTGCCCGGCCAGCACGCGCACGAAGGCGTACTGGATGGCGTTGGTATCCTGGAATTCGTCCACCAGGATTTCGCGGAAGCGTGCACGGTAGTGCGCCAGCAGTGCCGGGTTGTCGCGCAGCAGTTCATGCGCGCGCAGCAGCAGCTCGGCGAAGTCGACCAGGCCGGCGCGATCGCAGCGCGCCTGGTATTCGATGTAGGCCTGGCGCATGGTTTCCAGCCACGCATCATGCGGCTCGGGCTGGATGTGCTGCGGGCGGCGGCCTTCATCCTTCTGTTCGTTGATCCACCAGGCGATCTGCTTGGGCGGATGCTTGCTGTCGTCGATTTCCAGCGCCTGCACCACGCGCTTGACCAGCCGCAGCTGGTCGTCCGAATCCATGACCTGGAAGCCTTCGGGCAGCTTGGCGTCCTGCCAGTGCAGGCGCAGCAGGCGGTTGGCCAGGCCGTGGAAGGTGCCGATCCACATGCCGCGGCTGCCATTGGGCAGCTGCGCGTCGATGCGGTGGCGCATCTCGCCAGCGGCCTTGTTGGTGAAGGTCACCGCAAAAATGCCGTGGGTCGGCACGCCTTCGACTTCATGCAGCCAGGCGATGCGGTGGGTGAGTACGCGGGTCTTGCCGGAACCGGCACCGGCCAGCACCAGGTGGTGGCCGGGGGGAGCGGAGACGGCTTCGCGCTGGGCCGGGTTCAGGCCATCGAGCAGGTGGGAGACATCCATGCCCCCATTTTACGGCATCGCCGTCGCGGCTCCTGCGACCACCTGCGTTGCCAGCGCCTGCGCCTGCTGACGCAGTTCAGGCACGGCCAGGCTTTCCCACAGGCTGCCGATGCGCAGGCTGCCGAGCACGCCCAGCCGCGCCTGCGCTGCACCGCTGCGGCTGCACAGGCGGTCGCCCGGCACGCTGCTGTCCAGGCCCAGCCCATGCGGCCCGGGGCGGGCCAGGCCATCGGCCAGCAACTGCTGCAGCAGCGGGTTGCGCAGCGCACGCGCCCGGGTTTCCACACCGGTGGCATTGACCACCGCGGCGATCGTCCACTGTTGCCCGGCACCGGCGGAATCGCGGCCGGACAGGCGCAGCACGTCGCCCTCGCGCCAGACGCGTTGCAGGCGGGCACGGTGCAGGAGGAGCTGGCCACGGGCCCGCAGTGCCTGCAGCTGCGCATCAACGTCCTCGGCGATGCGGTGGCGGTGCACATCCCAATAGCGCACCACATGGCGCAGGAAGCGCCGCTGGTCGGCCTCGTCCAGGCTGCACCACAGCGCCTGGCCATGTGGGCGGATGCGATCCATCACGCCCTGCCACGGCTGGCCATCGGCCTGCGCCTGCCGGGCGAAGGCGCGCAGGGCGTGCACGCGCTGGCGCAGGGTCATCGGCAGCAGCGCGCCCGCATCGAAATCAGGCAGCACGCCATGCGCATGCGGCAGCGGCAGCAGGCCATGGCGCGAGATCACGTGCAGCGGACCGGTATGGCCGGCAGCCACCAGCGCCAGCACGGTGTCGGCCATGCTCAGGCCGGAACCGACGATGGCCAGCGCATGGGCGCCGGCCAGGGTGCGCACACCGTCATAGTCCCAGGCCTCGACCACGTCGTCGGCGGGCAGCGCATCGGCGCCGGCCACCGGCAGCGGGCGCATGCTGTTGCCGGTGGCGATGACCGCCTGTGCCGCGTGCAGCGTGCTGCCATCGCCCAGCTGCAGGCGGTAACCGTGGTCGTCCGGCTGCAGGCCCAGCACCGGCTGCGCCATCACCTGCAGCTGCGCAGGGCTGGCGGCGGCTGCATCCTGCAGGCGCTGCTGCAGGTAGGCGGCGAAATGGTGGCGGCTTGCGTAGCGTTCGCCCAGCAGCGCGCGCGCCTCGCCCGGGTAGGCATCCACGGCCTGCAGGTAATCAAGGAAGTCGCCGGGCTGGTCGGGGAACGCACTCATCTTCGCCGCCGGCACGTTCAGCAGGTGCTCCGGCCACGGCGTGGCGTAGGCGATGCCCTGGGCCAGTTGCGAGGCGGGTTCGAAGATGGCCAGCGCCAGCGGCGCCTGGGCCTGGCGCAACACCTGGATCGCCACCAGCACACCGGCGGCACCACCGCCGATGATCGCCAGGTCCAGTTCGCCATTTCGCGATGAATCAGTCATGCACCGATTGTAGGCCATGGCAGGTGACGGCCCGGGTTGCCGCAACGGGCCGTTTCCACGCCGGTGGCCTGTGCGCTCACATCAACGCATCGGCCAACCGCGCGATGCCTTCGCGGCTGCGCTTCCAGGCCGGGCGCTGGCGCCACTGCTCCAGGTCCAGCAGGCGCGACTGGCGCAGGTAGTCGTCCTCGATGGCGCACAGCTGCTGCACCAGCGGGCGGTCGTAGCAGATCAGGCCGATCTCGGCATTCAGCGCAAAAGAACGGATATCCATGTTGATCGAGCCGAGCACGGCGATGTCCTCGTCCACGCTCATGTGCTTGGCGTGCAGGAACTGTGGCTCGTACAGGGCGATCTGCACGCCACAGCGCAGCAGCTCGTCGTAGTACGCCTCCTGCGCCCACGAGGTCAGCCGCTGGTTGTTGCTGGCCGACAGGATCAGCTGCACCTGCACGCCGGACAGCGCGGCGATGCGCAGTGCGCTCAGCGTCGCTTCGTCGGGCACGAAGTACGGGGTGACCATCACCAGCCGCCGTCGCGCCAGGTGGATCAGCGCCGCCACCGCATCGCGCGCGTTGCTGTACGGGTAGGCCGGGCCGCTCGGCAGCAGCTGGGTGGCGATGTCATCGCCACACACCGGCACATCGGCGATGACGTCCAGGCGCTGCCCGGTTTCCATGTACCAGTCGCTGGCGAACACCGCCTCCAGGTGGGCCACCGCCGGGCCGCGCACGCGCGCGACCAGTTCGCGGTTGGGGTGGCCGGGCACGAAGCGGGGGCCGGCCAGGTTCTGCGAGCCGATGTAGGCCACTTCGTTGTCGATGACCGCGATCTTGCGGTGGTTGCGCAGGTCCATGCGCCCGCTGCGGCGCCAGCGCAGGCCGCCGGGCAGCATCGCCCGCACTTCGATGTCACGCGCCTGCAGGCGCTTGCGATAGGCACGCAGGCCACGCTTGGCGCCCACCGCATCCAGCAGCACGCGGCACTGCACGCCACGCGCGGCGGCGCGCTGC
Organism: Stenotrophomonas sp. PFBMAA-4; assembly: GCF_030053215.1. Lineage (NCBI taxonomy): Bacteria > Pseudomonadati > Pseudomonadota > Gammaproteobacteria > Lysobacterales > Lysobacteraceae > Stenotrophomonas > Stenotrophomonas sp. PFBMAA-4. The sequence continues at coordinate 75,670 of NZ_JASGBW010000009.1, forward strand.
AGCGCTTCGACGATGACCTCGCCCACGGCGTCGTCGAACATCAGGTAATACAGCAGATGGACGCGGTCCTCGGCCTGGTCGATGTCGGCGATGAGGGTGTGCAGCGATTCGTCGTAGTCGGTGAGCAGATCGACCGCGTTGCCATGCACCGGCATGAAATCGCCCTGGCGCTGCACCAGCGGCACGATCTCGGCGCAGGCGGTGTCGGCCTTCGGCGTCCAGCGCAGGCGGCGCTGCAGCGCCTGTTCCTCGCGGATGACCTGCGACGCCTCGGCCTGCCGGCGGATGCGCTCGCGCGACAGCCACGGGTGGCCGAACAGCAGGTACAGCGGCAGGCCCAGCAGCGGCACGAAGCCGACCAGCAGCAGCCAGCTGCGCGCGGCCCCTGGCGTGGTGCGGGTGGGAATCCAGCACAGCGCGACCAGCCGGATCAGCCAGTCGATCAACAGCAGGTACGAACCCAGCAGCCACTCGAACAGCATCGCGTCGCCCGTCGGGAGGTGTGGGGGCCATTCTGCCCAGCCTTCCGGCGACGTGCCAACCAACGGTTGGCACCCACCGGGTTGGGAGCACAAAAAAACCCGCCACGAGGGCGGGTTCTTTCGGAAGCGACCAGCAATCCTTGCGGATTACTTGATCTTGCCTTCCTTGTACGGGACGTGCTTGCGCACGACCGGATCGTACTTGGAGAATTCCATCTTCCCCGGGGTGTTCTTCTTGTTCTTGTCGGTCGTGTAGAAGTGACCGGTACCAGCGGTCGAAATCATACGGACCTTATCGCGCTTGCCTGCCATGATCGTCTACTCCTCAGACCTTTTCGCCGCGCGCACGCAGCTCAGCCAGAACGGAATCGATACCGTTCTTGTCGATGGTGCGCAGTGCATGCGCGGAAACACGAAGCTTCACCCAGCGGTTCTCGCTGGCAACCCAGAAACGGCGCTCGTGCAGATTCGGCAGGAAACGACGACGGGTCTTGTTGTTGGCGTGCGAGACGTTGTTACCCGTCTGCACTCGCTTGCCGGAAACCTGGCATACGCGGGACATTGCGCACCTCGATAGTAAGTTGTGTCAGCCCGTAGCCCGGGAGACGGCGGCCTCGGTGGTTGCCCACCACACGTCAAGAGAATCAAAGGGTTACGCTGGCGTTGGGCGGCCGGGGACGTGCTCCCGGGGGCGCCGCCCGGGAGAAAACCGGACACAGCGAGCCGCGCATTATGCACGGGTTCAAGCACTTGCGCAAGTTACCCACAGGCGTGGGCTGAACGGGGCACGTCGTGTTCATGGCCGGGCTGGCCATACTGGCCGCCCCACCCGCGAAGCCCCCGATGCGACTGCTGGCCCTGACCTATGGAACCGAAGGCGACACCCGGCCGCTGGTGATGCTGTGCCATGGCCTGCGCCAGGCCGGCCACGAGGTGATGCTGCTGGCCGAGCAAGGCACGCTGGGCAGCGCGCGCGAACTGGGCGTGCCGCACGCGGCGCTGGAAGGCGACATCCACGACGAAGTGGTGGCCCTGGTGGCACGCGGCAACAACCTGGCCGCCGCCTCGCGCGGCCTGGCGCGGATGGCCGGCCGCCATGTGCCCGCCTGGATGGCGCAGGCGGATGCCGCCGCCGCCGGCTGCGATGCCGTTCTGACCGGCGGGCTGGCCGCGCTGGTCGGCCTGAGCGTGGCCGAGCGCCACGGCCTGCCGGCCATCGGCACCGGCATGATTCCGCTGACGCCGACGCGCGCCTTCGCCTCCCCCTTCCTGCCGCCGATGCCGCTGCCGGGCGTCCTGCGTCGGGCCAGCTACGGGCTGGTCAACCAGGCGGTGTGGCGCACCTTCCGCAGGCCGATCAACGCCGCGCGCGCCGCACTGGGGCAACCGCCGCGCCGCACGCTGTGGACCGGCCTGCCGATGCTGTACGGCATTTCCCCGCAGCTGCTGCCGCCACCTGCGGACTGGCCGGCTGACCACGTGGTGTGCGGGCAATGGCGGATGCCGGAACAACCGTGGTCGCCGCCGGCCGACCTGCAGGCCTTCCTCGATGCCGGACCCGCGCCGATCTATCTCGGCTTCGGCAGCATGACCGGCTTCGACCGCGAGCGCGTGCTGCCGGCTCTGCTGCAGGCGCTGGCACCACGCCGCGTGCTGCTGTTCCCAGGCTGGGCCGGACTGCCTTCGGGTGCGTTGCCAGCAAACGTGTTCGTGCTCGGACCGACCCCGCATGAAGCACTGTTCCCACGCTGCGCGCTGGCCATCCACCATGGCGGCAGCGGCACCACGCATTCGGCCTGCCGCGCCGGTATTCCTTCGCTGGTGATGCCGTTCGCGGCCGATCAGTTCTTCTGGGCGCGGCGCCTGCAGGTGCTGGGTGTTGCGCCGGCGCCGCTGTCACCGAAGCGATTGGATGCAGCCACGCTGGCGGCGGCGATTGCGTTCGCCGAGGAAAGCGCTACGCGTGCGCGTGCCGCTGCACTGGGCGTAGCAATGGCGAGCGAAGATGGTGTGGCAACCGCAGTCGCCGCGATTGACGGAATTCGACCTTACTTCCCGCCCGACGCTGCTGTAGAAAGTTGAACAGGCCGTTCCAGACCGCTTGCCCAGCCCATGAAATTCCAGGGTGCGCACGACACGAGGACGTCTGACCAACAATAAAAAAACCCCGGACCCATCACTCACGAGAAGCATGTGAGGAGAGGAGCTGACCGGGGTATGCGCTGGCGATGCTAGGGGAAAATCAGAACCAGAGCAAAGGTTCAAGGTCGCGTCGAGGACGCGCGCGCGCTGCGAAATCGCGTGTTCCACCATGAACCCATCACCTTTCATCAGGATCTGCGGGAGAAACACAGACACCTGGTGGAAGTTCTTGGCTGGTTTTCACCTGAGGCCCGGCAACATATTGAACAGATCTGCAGGTTCAATCGCGTCCATGACGACAACTTGTCTTTGCGCTCTCCTGCAGAGGCTTAGAGCCAAGCACCAGGGGGCCATCAACGCAGGTGCGGAATCACCTGTGCCAGCAGATGCGCATCCTTCAACGCGCCATGCAGGCCGCGATTGCCGGGAATGCGCAGGCGCTGCAGCACGTCGTCCAGCTTGTTGCCCTGCCCGGGCCAGCGCCCACGCGCCAGCTTCAGGCTGCAGGTGATGCGGCAGTACTGCGCCAGGCTGCCGGGCATGCCGGCCAGGCGCAACTCGTTGTCGAGGAAGCCCACATCGAAGGTTGCGTTGTGCGCGACCATCTCGCTGCCACGCAGGAATTCCAGCAGCTCGGCGGCCTTGCTGGAAAACAGCGGCTTGCCGACCAGCATCGCATCGCTGATGCCGTGCACGCGCTGCGCGCCCCAGTCCACCGAGCGCTGCGGCTGCAGGTAGGTGTGGAACTGACGGCCGGTGAGCTGGCCATCGATCAGTTCCACCGCACCGATTTCGATGACCCGGTGGCCCATGCGATGGGAGATGCCGGTGGTTTCGGTATCCAGTGCGACGATGCGGCTCATGCGTGTGGCGGTTTCCTGGTGCGTGCAGTGATGATTTTCGCATGCCCGGCGCGTGTCACCCCAACACCTCCACCGCCCAGTCAATGAATACCCGCAGGCGCTGGCTCATGTGCCGGTTCGGCGGAAACATCACGTGCATCGGCATCGGCGGCAGCCGCCAGTCCTGCAGCACCGGCCGCAGTTCGCCGCTGGCCACGTGCGGCGCGGCCATGTAGCTCGGCAGCGCGACCACGCCCAGGCCCGCCACGCCGGCAGCCAGGTAGGCATTGCCATCATCGAAGCCCACCGAATGCCGGCCCTGCACTTCAATGCGCTCATCACCGCGCTGGGCGAGGAACACGCGTGCACGACCGGTGCGCGGGCTGAGGAAGCCGACCATGTGATGGTCCGGCCCTTCCAGTGCGCTCGGGTGCGCGGGCACGCCGAAGCGCTGCAGGTAAGCAGGGCTGGCGTGGAAGCCGATCGACAGGCTGGCCAGCGGCCGCGCCACCAGCGCCGGATCGGCGGGTGCACCGCCGCGTATCACGCAGTCCACGTTGTCGGCGATGACATCGACCTCGCGGTCGCTGACGCCGATGTCCAGCTGGATGTCCGGATAGCGCGCATGGAAATCCGGCAACGCCGGCACCAGCCGCAGCCGCGCATACGGGCCGGGCACATCGATGCGCAGGCGCCCACGCGGCTGGCTGGCCGCATCGCCCAGGCCGCCCTCCACCTCTTCCAGCTCGGCCAGCAGCCGCGCGATGCGCGGGTAGTACGCCGCGCCATCGGCGGTGACGCTGACACGCCGCGTGGTGCGGTTGAGCAGGCGCAGCCGCAGGTGCGCTTCCAGCTGCTGCACCAGCTGGGTGACCGTGGTGCGGCTGATCTGCAGGGTCCGCGCGGCGCGGGTGAAGCTGCCAGTTTCCACCACGCGGGCGAAGGCGCGCATTGCCTCGAAACGGTCCATGGGCCGGCCGGGATTGTTTGGGATTGGCAATCAATCTAGGCCGATCATCGCTGTTTATCCAGACAGAACCGGTGCGGAAGATGGGAACCTCCCGCTTGGAGCCCCCCCATGACGCACCGTGATGTCGTTTTTCCCGCCGGCCGACAGGCCCTGTACGAGCGCAACCGCTACTCGCCCGCCATCCGTTCCAATGGCTTCCTGTTCGTCTCCGGCCAGGTCGGCAGCCGCGAGGATGGCTCGCCCGAGCCGGACTTCGAAACCCAGGTGCGCCGCGCCTTCGAGAATCTCAACGCCGTACTGGCCGCCGCCGGCTGCACGTTTGATGACGTGATCGACGTGACCGTGTTCATGGTCGACCCGGAGACGAACTTCGAGAAGGCGTGGGCGATCGTGCCGGAGTACTGGGGCGAGGCACCGCACCCGACGCTGACGGGTATCGGCGTGACCTGGCTGTATGGGTTCCAGTTCGAGATCAAGGTGATCGCGAAGCTGCCTGCAGACCGGTAGTGCCGGCCGCTGGCCGGCAATGGCAGGCGATTGCCTGCGCTCGTGAGGTTGCCGGCCAGCGGCCGGCACTACCCATACGAAGGGCACTGCCCCCGCGCGGCCATCATTCCGGAGCAAACTCCAGTGTGCGGCGCCACCGCAATGGTGTCGTCGCACGCGCCGGGTCAGGGCCAAACCGGGTCAGCCACCCGGCCGCCAGCGCGCGCTCACGCAGGCGCTGGCCGACGCCTTCGGCGGTCTCCACCTCGACATGGGTCACCTTGCCTGCGGCATCCACGTCCATCGCCCAGACCAGCTTGCCCACCCACTCGGCCGGCGGAACGGAGGCGTCGTAGTTCGGCCGTCCTGCCACGTAGGGCTGGTCATGCCGCAGGTACAGGGGCGACGCCTCCAGCGTCGGATCCACGCGGATCTGCGCGCTGCCACGGCGTCCATCCCCCAGCACGGCATCGATGGTCCACATCCCGGCCGCGCCGGTACTGCCAAGGTCAGCGGCATAGCACTTCTTGCGGCCCCGGTAGTCCTCGTGGGCCGTGCGCGAGACCTGCACGCCCTTGGCATCACGGACGTCGATGCGCAGGCCCGCCACGTCGGTATCGACGAGATTGGCGGCCACACAGATGCGGTGATCGTGGTGGCCATCTGCAATGAACAGCTGGGTCTGCGAGCGTGCGAGGGCATCTGCCGGCGTCGGCGCCCACAGGAATTCCACGTAGACATCCTCGGCGGCGACTGCGACGGGACTGGCCAGTATCAGCAGCAGGCCTGCTGCGGCAATGCGTGCGGTCATCGTTCCTTCCCTGGTGATGAATCCCGATCCTCAACGATGGTGCGTGGCGGCGCAACAGCCGCACGGGTGCAGCCGAGCATGGGCTCGGCTCTACAGGTGGATCCGACCCGGCCATTGATATTGTATCCACCGGAAACTGCTTGCTAGCCTGCCTCCATGCGCTGGATTGCCCGCCACCTCCGTTCGACCCTGCTGATGCTGCTGATGGCGGCATTCGTGGTCGTGCCGGTGGCCGATGTCCTGGCCTGTGCGGTGGAGCCGCATGACACGGTCGCGGCCCATGTTGAATCCGCGTCCGACGACGCAGACGGCGACAGTGACGGCACGCACACCGGTGCCTGCAGCCATAACCACTGCCACCATTCCAACCTGAGCCTGCCGGCCGGCACCGTTGCCGCCTTCGGCACGCCGCTGCCGGCACGCTGGATGCCGGCCGGTGACAGCGCGGCCTATGCCGTCGCGCAGGATGAACTGAAGCGTCCTCCCCGGGCGTGAGTTGAGCGCGTCCCGCAATCGCGGGCTTCCGTTCCCCTCACCTCCGGATATTTTTCATGTCGAACCTGACACCTCGGTCGCTGCGTGCGGCCGGGCGGGTCATTGCCATGTTGCTGGGCCTTGCACCAGCAATGCAGGCAATGGCACAAGCCGCCCCTTCCTACGACACCCTGCTTGAACGCCTGGACCAGCTGCCCGGCGCCCGCGTCGGCGCCGCCCTGGCCGAGGCCGCCGACGCGCGTGCCGACCAGGCCCGTGCGTTGCCCAACCCTTCCCTTTCCTGGTCCGCCGAAAACGCCTGGGGCACCGGCTCCTATGGCGGCATGGGCAAGGCCGATACCGTGCTCACCCTGTCCCAGCCGCTGGAAATCTGGGGCCAGCGTGGCGCGCGTGTCCGTGCCGCGCGTGCCGAGGCACAGGCAGCCAACCTGCGGGGTGCCCAAAGCCGCAGCGATGTGGCCAGCCAGCTGGCGGTGGTCTACGCACAGGCGGAAAGTGCACTGCGCCGCTACACCCTGGCCGAAGAGGCGCTGACCCTCACCCGTGCTGACGCCAACGCCGTCAACGCGATGGTCAGGCAGGGCCGCGAACCGCAGCTGCGCGCGGTGCAGGCGCAGAGCGAAGTCGCCAACGCCACCGCCGTGCTGGATGAGGCGCAGGCCTTCCGCGATGCCGCGCTGGCCCGCCTGGCCGGTGCCGCGCTGCTGGATGCGCCGGTGCAGTCGATCGACAGCAGCCTGCTGGACCGCACGCCGCCGTTGCCGCGCGGAAGCGGGGATGCCGCGCTGGCGGTGCGCATTGCCGAAGCCGAAGCACAGGCCAGCACGCGCCTTGTCGACGTGGAGCGCAAGCGCGCCCTGCCCGACCTCAGCGTGACCGCCGCGCAGACGCGCTTCCGCGAGGATCGCGAACAGGCCTACACGCTGGGGGTGAGCCTCTCCATCCCACTGTTCGACCGCAACCGCGGCGGCATCCGCGCGGCCAGTGCCGAACAGCGCGCGGCCGAGGCGCGCCTGGACCAGCAACGCCGCGACAGCGACGCCGAACGCCTCTCGGCCGTGGCCGGACTGAAGGCCGCCGGCAGCCGCACACGCGCCGCCGATGAAAGCGTGGCCGCCGCCGAGGAGGCCTACCGGCTGGCCCGCATCGGCTTCGATGCCGGACGCATCTCGCAGCTGGAACTGCGCAGCACGCGCAGCGCCCTCATCGCCGCCCGCGGCACCGCCGTGGATGCGCGCCTGTCGCGCGTCGGCGCCGAAATCGATCTTGCCCGCCTGGAAGGGCGCGCCCCGTTCGTGGAGGTTCACTGATGTTTTCCCGCACTTGTTCGTTGCTGTCCGTGGCGTTGTTGAGCGCGCTGCTGGCCGGCTGCACTGGCACTGCACAGGCTCCACCGGCTGTCGCCGACGACGGCCACGGCCATGCGCCGGGCAGCGCTGAAGCCACGCCCGCCGCCGCAGCCGACGCCGATGAGGGCGTGGTGCAGCTCACGCCGGAACAGATCAAGGCGTCCGCCATCGAGGTGGTCGCCGTCGGCCGTGGTGGTGGTGGCTCCACCCGCCTGTCCGGGCGGGTCGAGCCATCGATCGGTGCGCGCGCCTCGGTGGCCTCGACCGTGACCGGCCGCGTCGAACGCGTACTGGTGGCACCGGGCACGGCGGTGAAGCAGAACCAGGCCCTGGCCATCGTGGTCAGCGGTGAGGCGGCCGTGTTCCGCGCCAACGCGCTGGCTGCCGCCGCCGAAGCCAAGGCCGCACGCCTGGCCCACGGTCGTGACAAGGCGCTGGTGGAACAAGGCGTGGTCGCACGCCAGGATCTGGAAACCTCGCATGCACGGGCCATGGCTGCGCAGGCGCAGGCGGACGCCGCACAGGCCCAGGCGACCGCCAACGGTGCGCCCGATGCCAGTGGTCGCGTGCGCATCACCAGCCCGGTAGCCGGCATCGTCGGCAACGTGCAGGTCACCCCGGGTGGCGTCGTCGCTGCCGGCAGCGTCGTGGCCGATGTCGCCGATCCGGCGATGAACGAACTGGTGTTCACCGCGCCGCCGGCACTGGCCGCACAGGTCACGCCCGGCATGACGCTGGAAGTGAGCGTGCCGGGTGGCAGCTTCACCGCCACCGTCACCGGTTCGGCCGCCGATGTGCGCCCGCAGGGCGCCGTCGCGGTGATCCGTGCCATGCCGGTGGACGCTGCGCTGCCGCCGGCCGGTTCACCGGTATCGGCGGTGGTGGTCACCGAGGGCCAGGAAGGCTCGCTCAGCGTCCCCGCCGATGCGGTGCAGAACGTCGATGGCCGCAGCGCGGTGTTCGTCGCCGTCGACGGCGGCTTCAGGGCGCAGCCGGTGCTGGCCGGCCGCCGTGCCGGTGACCGCATCGAGATCCTCGGCGGCCTGACCGGCAACGAGCGCATCGCCGGTGCCAACGCCTTCCTGCTCAAGGCCGAACTGGCCAAGGGCGAAGCCGAGCACGGCCACTGAGGAGGCGACCATGTTCAAGCTGATCATTGAAACAGCGGTGCGCCACCGCTGGCTGGTGGTGTTCGCCGCCGCGCTGCTGGCGGCCGTGGGCCTGCTGCAGCTGGGCAAGCTGCCGATCGACGCGGTGCCGGACATCACCAACCGCCAGGTGCAGATCAACACGGTGGCGCCGGCGCTGACGCCGGAACAGATCGAGCGGCAGGTGACCTACCCGCTGGAAACCGCGCTGGCCGGCATTCCCGGCCTGACCACCACGCGTTCGCTGTCGCGCAATGGCTTCTCGCAGGTCACCGCGATCTTCACCGATGCCACCGATATCTACTTCGCCCGCCAACAGGTGGCCGAGCGCATGCGCGAAGCTTCCGAAGACCTGCCCGACGGCGCAGCGCCGATGCTGTCGCCGGTCACCACCGGCCTCGGCGAGGTGCTGATGTGGACGGTGGATTTCACCGCGTTCGATCCGGCCACGCTGGCCAGGCCCGGTGAAGCGGGCTGGCAGGCCGGCGAGGTCTACCGCACGCCGGAAGGCAACCTGCTGCGCACGCCGGAAGAACGCGCCACCTACCTGCGCACCGTGCAGGACTGGATCATCGCGCCGCAGATGCGTTCCAGCCCGGGGCTGGCCGGTGTCGATACGGTCGGCGGCTACGTCAAGGAGTACGGCGTGCACCCGGACAGCGCCCGACTGGCCGCGCACGGCCTCGGCCTGGCGGACCTGGTCACCGCCCTGCAGCGCGCCAACGTACAGGCCGGTGCGGGTTTCGTGCAGCGTGCCGGCGAGGGCCTGGTGGTGCGTGCCGATGGCCTGGCGCTGACCACCGACGACCTGGCGCAGGCACCGGTGGCCACGCGCAACGGCATGGTCGTGCGCGTGGCGGATGTAGCCGAGGTGGCCCTGAGCCGTGCGCCACGCCTGGGTGCGGCCAGCCGCAACGGCCACGAAGCCGTGCTCGGTACCGCGCTGATGATCGCCGGTGGCAACAGCCGCACCGTGGCGCAGGCGGCCGCGGCGCGCCTGCAGCAGGTGAATGCCTCATTGCCGCCGTCCATCGTCGCAGTGCCGGTGCTGGACCGCAGCGAACTGGTCAATGCCACCATCAGGACCGTGGCGAAGAACCTCACCGAGGGCGCGCTGCTGGTGGTGGTGGTGCTGTTCCTGCTGCTGGGCAACCTGCGCGCGGCGGCGATCACGGCACTGGTGATTCCGCTGTCGTTCCTGTTCGCGGTGATCGGCATGAACCGCTTCGGCATCAGCGGCAACCTGATGAGCCTGGGCGCGCTGGATTTCGGCATCCTGGTGGACGGCGCGGTGATCGTGATCGAGTCCACGCTGCTGATGCTGGGCCAGCGCCGCGCTGAGCTGGGGCGTGCACTGACCGCGATGGAGCGCCTGCGCGTGGCCGCCGATTCGGCAATGAAGATGGCGCGGCCGGCGGCGTTCGGCCAGTTGATCATCCTGCTGGTGTTCGCACCGATCCTCACGCTGGAAGGCGTGGAGGGCAAGACGTTCCACCCGATGGCGGCGACCTTCATGCTGGCCCTGGTCGGTGCCTTCATCTTCTCCTTCACTTTCGTGCCGGCGATGGCCGCGCTGCTGGTGCGCGAGCCGAAGGCGAAGGACGGCGATGCGCATGCCGATGGCGGCGAACACGAAACCAGGTTGATCCGCGTGCTGCGTGCGCGCATCGAGCCGGTGGTACGCAGCGCGGTCGCCCGCCCGCGTGCGGTGCTGGCCGGTGCGGTGATGATGGTGGTGGTGGGTATCGGTTCGTTTTCGCTGCTGGGCCGCGAATTCATGCCGACCCTGGACGAAGGCAACGTGGCGATGCAGGCCCTGCGCGTACCGTCCGCCTCGCTGGAGCAGTCACTGGCCATGCAGCTGGCGCTGGAAAAGGCGATTGCCCAGCAACCGGAAGTGGAAACCGTGTTCTCGCGTACCGGTACCGCCGAGGCGGCCATCGACCCGATGCCGACCAACATCTCCGACAGCGTGATCGTGCTGAAGCCGCGCGCGCAGTGGCCCTATCCGTCGCTGGACAAGGAAGCGCTGGTGCAGCGTTTCGAGCAGTTGGCCGGGCAGCAGCTGGGCAACAGCTTCGAGTTCAGCCAGCCGATCGAACTGCGCTTCAACGAGCTGATTTCCGGCGTGCGCACGAATCTGGCGGTGATGATCTACGGCGATGATTTCGCCGAACTGCAGAAGGTAGCCGACCAGGTCGCACTCAAGCTGCGTGCGGTGCAGGGTGCGGCCGATGTGCGGGTCGAGCAGATTTCCGGCCTGCCTACGCTCAACGTCAAGATCGACCACGTCGCGGCCGCGCAGTACGGGCTGACTGCGGCGGACGTGAGTGACGCGCTGTCCACCGGCATCGGCGGCACCGCGGCCGGCCGCATCTTCGAAGGCGACCGCCGCTTCGATGTGGTGGTGCGCCTGGACGATGCCGCACGCAATGATCCTGACCAGCTGGCCTCGCTGCCGATCGCCACGCCGTCGGGCCAGGTGGTGCCATTGTCCTCGCTGGCGCGCATCAGCGTCAGCGAAGGGCCGAACCAGATCAGCCGCAGCGACGGCAGCCGTCGCGTCGTGGTGCAGGCCAACGTGCGCGGCCGCGATCTCGGTGGCTTCGTCAGCGAAGCCCAGGCGGCGGTGGCCGACGTGACGTTGCCGGCCGGTGCCTACCTGCGCTGGGGCGGCCAGTTCGAGAACCTGCAGCGCGCGGAGAAGCGGCTGGCCACCGTGGTGCCGGTGGTGTTCCTGCTGATCGGCGGCCTGCTGTTCATGGCCCTGCGCAGCGGCAGGGAAGCGCTGCTGGTGTTCAGCTGCGTGCCGCTGGCCCTGGTCGGCGGCATCCTCGCCCTGCTGCTGCGTGGCATGCCGTTCTCGGTGTCTGCGGCGGTGGGCTTCATCGCGGTCTCCGGCGTGGCGACCTTGAACGGCCTGGTGCTGATGCAGGCGATCCGCGAGCGGCTGGAGGGTGGTGACCTGCCGATGCAGGCGGCCATCAATGGTGCCGCCAGCCGCATCCGCGCGGTGCTGACCACGGCCCTGGTGGCCATCGTCGGCTTCATACCGATGGCCATCGCCAGCGGTGCCGGCGCGGAGGTGCAGAAGCCGCTGGCGACGGTGGTGATCGGTGGTCTGATCACCGCCACGGTGCTGACGTTGCTGGTGCTGCCGACGTTTGCCGGGCGGGTGGCCAAGCCGCGGGCGGTGGGCTGAAAGACGACGGGGTCGGATCCTGCGATCCGACCCCGTTTCCTGGTACCCGGTAGTGCCGGCCGCTGGCCGGCAATGTCGAGCGATTGAGGTGCATGCAGGTTGCCGGCCAGCGGCCGGCACTACCGCGAAACCTCAGGCCTTCTTCCGCTCGGCGATGTACGCCTGGATCTGCTGTTCCAGCACCGGCAGCGGCACCGAGCCCTGCTTCAGGATCACATCGTGGAAGCCCTTGATGTCGAACCTGTCGCCCAGTTCCTTCTCGGCCTGCGCGCGCAGGCGCACGATGGCGATCTCGCCCAGCTTGTAGCTCAGCGCCTGGCCCGGCCAGGAGATGTAGCGGTCCACTTCGGTGGTCACTTCATGCTCGCTCAGCGCGGTGTGGTCGCGCAGGTAGGCGATGGCCTGCGCGCGGGTCCAGCCCTTGCTGTGCACGCCGGTGTCGATGACCAGGCGCGCGGCGCGCCACATTTCGTAGGTCAGGCGGCCGAAATCCTCGTACGGGGTTTCGTAGATGCCCATTTCCACGCCCAGCTTCTCGCAGTACAGCGCCCAGCCTTCGCCATAGGCGGAGATGTAGGCGTTGCGGCGGAACTCGGGCAGGTCCTTCTGCTCGGAGGCGATCGCCCCCTGCAGCGCATGGCCCGGATCGGACTCATGCAGGGTCAGCGCCGGCAGGTTGTACAGCGGGCGCGACGGCAGGTCGTAGGTATTGACCCAGTAGGTGCCCATGCCGCCGCGGCCGGCGGTCCAGAACGGGGCGATGTCCGGCGGCACCGGCACGATGGTGAAGCGGGCACGCGGCAGGGTCATGAACCGGCCGAGCTGGCCGTCGGCACGCTTGGAGATCCACGCGGCGCGCGACAGCAGCTCTTCCGGGGTCTTGGCGTAGAACTGCGGATCGGTGCGCAGGAAGGCCAGGAATTCGGCGAAGCTGCCCTTGAACTGCACCTGCTGGATGATGTCGTTCATCTCCTTCTGGATGCGCGCCACTTCGCCCAGGCCGATGCGGTGGATCTCGTCGGGCGACAGGTCCAGCGTGGTGTATTCGTGGATCTGCTGCTTGTAGAAGGCCTTGCCACCGGGCATGGCCTCGGCCGCCAGGGTGGTGCGCGCCTGCGGCACGTATTCGCTGACGAAGAAGGTGCGCAGCTGCTGGAAGGCCGGCACCACCTTGCCGCTGATGGCCGCTGCGGCCTGTTCGCGCAGGGTGGCCTGTTCGGCGGCGGGAATGCTGGCCGGCAGCTTCTTGAACGGCGCGTACAGCGGCGACGTGGTCGGGTCCTTCAGTTCGGCGACGGTGGCGATGGACACCTCGCGGCCGTCCAGCACCGCGCGCGGCACGCTGAAGCCGCGCTTGAGGCCGGCGCGCATGTTGTCGGTCTGCTGGCCGAAGTAGCGCGGCACATCGTTCAGGCGGGCGATGTAGTTGCGGTAGTCCTGCGCGGTCTTCATCTCGCGCCGGGCCATGAAGGAGAGGTTGGACCAGAACGAGGAATCCGAATTGAACGGCATCTCGTAGGTGCGCAGGCGCGTCGCTTCGGCCAGGTTGAAGACCTGGTCGCGGTAGATCGCGTAGTTGACCTGGTTGTCGGCCGACAGGGCCTTCGGGTCGATCTTCTTCAGCGCGGCCAGGGTTTCGTCCCAGACCTTCAGGCGGGCCTGCTGGGCGGCCGGACCGACATCGGGCATGCGGGTGGCATTGGCCGGTGCATCCTCGTCCTCACTGGCTTCGCCGCCGCCGTCCTGGCGCCGCGTCCACTCCTTCTCGTACAGGGCACGGAAGGCGGCATCGGCCGCCGATCCGGTGGCCATGCTGGCCGGAGCGACGGCAGGCGGGGCAGCGAGGGCGACCACAGGGGCGGACAGGGCAATCAGCAGAGCAACGGCAAGGCGGGTTTTCACGAGCACAGGTTCCCGGGAAGGCAGATCCCGATCATCGCACCGTGCACCGCCTGTGGCATGGGACGAAGGTCCTGCCCGCTACGCAGGCCGGGACCCCAGCGCCGCAGGCGCGCGGTAGAGCCGACTGTCAGTCGGCTGCTCTTCCACCAGGTCCGGCAAACCTCGCGCTTCGCGCGGAAGTCGACTGACAGTCGACTCTACCCACAGCGCGCACGCGCCGCAGGCGCGTGGTAGCGGGCAACGCGGAAACGGATGCCTCCGCCGGGCATGGCCCGGCGCTACCAACGAACATGCAGTAGATCCACGCCATGCGTGGATGCGCCGGGGATCCGACCCTTGGCCTCAGTGGCTCGCCTTGTCCCGCTTCCAGCCGCGGTGCTGGATGTCCAGGTGCAGGCTGTACAACGCCGTGAACGCCGGGAACAGGTTCTGCAGCACGCCCACCGAATCCTGCTTGGCCGAGAACAGGAAATAGCTCAGCGTCATCAGGCTGCCGACCACGCTCATGTACCAGAACAGGCGCGGGATGACCGGCTTGCCGGCACGCTTGGAGGCCACGAACTGCACCAGCCAGCGGCCGCCGAACATCAGCGCGCCGGTATAGCCGATCAGCTTCCAGCCGGTCACGTGCAGGCCGGTCCAGTACAACCAGGTCAGCGGCTGGTCGAGCCAGTGCAGTTCCAGGTCCATCAACGCTCCTCCACCGCCGTGCGCTTGCTGCGGGTGATCAGCCATGCCACGCCGCGCAGGTCGCGGATGCCGACCAGGGCGCGGCCAAGGTTGTTGTACTTGGATACGCCGGCAGTGCGGTGGCGGTGGTTGACCGGCACGCTGGTGGTCTTCCAGCCGGCACGCTGCATCAGCGCCGGCAGGTAGCGGTGCATGTGGTCGAAGTACGGCAGGTCGAGGAAGGCCTCGCGCTCGAACAGCTTGATGCCGCAACCGGTGTCGGGCGTATCGTCGCGCAGCATGCGCGCGCGGATCGCGTTGGCCCACTTGCTGGCCCAGCGCTTGCTGCCGCTGTCCTGGCGGTTGACGCGCCAGCCGGCGAACAGCTTCACCTGTGCATCGGCGCTCTGCCGTGCGGCCAGCAGCTTGGGGATATCGGCCGGATCGTTCTGGCCATCGCCATCAAGGGTCGCGATCCAGGGGGCGCGGGCGTTGCGCACGCCGGTGCGTACGGCGGTGCTCTGCCCGCTCTGGCTGACATGGTGCAGCACGCGCAGCTCGGGCGTGCTGGCTTTCAGGCCCTGCAGCACGGCCAGGCTGTCGTCGCGCGAATGGTCGTCCACGTAGACGATCTCGAACGGCACCTGGCCGCGCAGTGCGGCCACGATCTCCCCGACGAGGGGCGCGACATTGTCGCGCTCGTTGAACACCGGGACGACAACGGAAAGCTCGGGTTGGCTCATGGGTCACTCGGCCAGCAGGGATACAAAGACCGCGCATTCTCCGAAGCCGAGGTTATCCGAAGATGAATCCGGCTGTGTGAGGGTCCGTCCTCAGGCACGATCACCAAAATACTCGCGGCACCACTGCACCACCGGCGGCAGGCCCTGCTCGATCGGGGTGACCGCGTCGAAGCCGAAGGCGTCATGGGCGCGACGGGTGTCCGCCATCGTGCGCACCATGTCGCCCGGCTGCATCGGCTTGTAGACCTTCTGCGCGGGGCGGCCGGCGGCCTGCTCGATCACGCTGATGAAGCGCTCCAGCTCGACCGGCGTATGGTTGCCGAGGTTGAACACCCGGTGCGGCACGGTTTCGGTGCTGGGGTTCGCGAGGGCGCCGAGGATGCCCGATACGATGTCGGAAACATGTGTGAAATCACGCTGCATGCGCCCTTCGTTGAACACATCGATCGGCCGCCCGGCCAGCACCGCGCGCGAGAACAGCAGCGGCGCCATGTCCGGCCGGCCCCACGGGCCGTACACGGTGAAGAAGCGCAGGCCGGTGGAATGCAGGCCGTACAGCTGCGCGTAGGTGTAGGCCATCAGCTCGTTGGCGGCCTTGGTGGCCGCATACAGCGAGCGCGGCTGGTCCACGCGCTGGTCCTCGGAGAACGGAGGCGTGGCCGAGTCGCCATACACCGAACTGCTGGACGCGTAGACCAGGTGCTGCACGCCGCGATGGCGGCACAGCTCGAGCATGTTGACGAAGCCGACAAGGTTGCTGTCGACGTAGGCGTGCGGGTTTTCCAGCGAGTAACGCACGCCGGCCTGCGCGGCCAGGTGGATCACCGCCGTCGGCTGCACCTCATCGAACAGCGCGGCCAGGCCCTGCTGGTCGGTCAGGTCCAGGGTGCGCAGGTCCAGGCCCGGGCACAGCGCGGCCACGCGGTCGCGCTTGATCTGCGGGTCGTAGTAGTCGTTGAAGTTGTCCAGGCCGACCACGGACTGGCCCGCCTCCAGCAGCGCGCGGGCGGTATAGGCACCGATGAAGCCGGCAGCGCCGGTGAGCAGGATGGTCATGGCTGGGGCCTGGAAACGAAATTCAGGCCCCCGATGTTACCGGTCCCAGAAGAAACCGAAACGCTTTCGGGCCACATTCACCCGACCGGGCACGACGACACCCTGGATTTTCTGCGTGGAAGCGCGATTGCAGCGCTGCCGCGCTCAGCCCTGGCGGGTGCGCAGCTTTTCCAGCACGCCGTCCAGCGTGTCCAGATCGGTGTAGTGGATGATCAGCTTGCCCTTGCCGCCGCGGCCGTGGTTGATGGCCACCTTGGTGCCCAGCGATTCGGACAGCTCGGTTTCCAGCGAGGCGATGTCGGCCTGCTGCACCTTCGGCGTGGCCACCGGGCGGTTGCTCGGCACCTTGCCGGCGGCGAAGGCCTGCGCACGGCGCTCGACCTCACGCACCGACCAGCCTTCATCGGCCGCTTCCTGCGCCAGCTTGCCGGCCAGTTCCGGGGCCAAGGTCAGCAGCGCGCGGGCGTGGCCCATTTCCAGGCGGCGGGTTTCCAGCAGCAGGCGGATGGCCACCGGCAGCTCCAGCAGGCGCAGCAGGTTGGACACCGCCGCGCGCGAGCGGCCGACGGCCTCGGCGGCCTCGGCGTGGGTCAGGGTGAATTCGCTGATGAGGCGCTGCAGCGCTTCGGCTTCTTCCAGCGGGTTGAGGTCTTCGCGCTGGATGTTCTCGATCAGCGCCATCGCGATGACGGTGCGGTCTTCCAGCTCGCGCACCACCACCGGCACTTCGTCCAGCCCGGCCAGCTGCGATGCGCGCCAGCGGCGCTCACCGGCGACGATTTCGTAGTTGCCCGCCGGCAGCTGGCGCACCAGGATCGGCTGGATCACGCCCTGCGACTTGATCGAATCGGCCAGCTCGGAGAGCTTGCCTTCGTCCATCTCGCGGCGCGGCTGGTACTTGCCCGGCTGCAGCTGGCCCACGGCCAGCTTGCGCAGCACTTCACCCGGCAGGGGTTCGATGACCGCAGTGGTGGCCTGCACCTGGCTGGCTGCGCCCTTGGGGCCCAGCAGGGCGTCCAGTCCGCGGCCGAGGCCTCGCTTCTTGGCGGCAGGCTTGCTGGTCATCAGGCGGTCTCCACGGCCTTGCCGGCCTTGTTGCGTTCGTTGTTGCGGCGGATGATCTCGCCGGCCAGGCCCAGGTAGGCCACGCCACCGCGCGAGGCGCGGTCGTAGCCGACGATGCTCTGGCCGTGGCTGGGGGCCTCGGCCAGGCGTACGTTGCGCGGCACGATGGTGCGGAACACGCGGTCACCGAAGTGCTCGGTCAACTCCGCCGACACGGCATTGGCGAGGTTGTTGCGCACGTCGAACATGGTGCGCAGCACGCCCTCGATCTCCAGCACCGGGTTGAGGTTGGTGCGCAGCGCTTCGATGGTTTCCACCAGCGCGCTCAGGCCTTCCAGCGCGTAGTACTCGCACTGCATGGGCACCAGCACCGAATCGGCGGCGGCCAGCGCGTTGAGCGTCAGCAGCGACAGCGCCGGCGGGCAGTCGATCAGGATGTAGTCGTACTCTTCGCGGATCGGCGCCAGCGCGCGCTTCAGGCGCTGCTCGCGCTCTTCCTGCGCCATCAGCTGGATCTCGGCCGCGGTCAGGTCGATGTTGCCCGGCAGCAGGTCGTAGCCCTCAGCGGTGGCCACGCGCACGTCGGCGGCCTTGGCTTCGCCCAGCAGCAGATCGTAGGTGGAGGAGACCAGCTCGCGCTTGTCCACGCCACTGCCCATGGTCGCGTTGCCCTGCGAATCCAGATCGACCAACAGCACGCGCTTGGGTGCGTTGGCCAAGGAAGCGGCCAGGTTGACGGCGGTCGTGGTCTTGCCGACGCCACCCTTCTGGTTGGCGATGGCGATGATGCGGGCCATGCGGGTGTGCCTCGTCGACGTGTGCTGGGACCGGTCATTATGCGTACAACCGGCCCCGTGCGGAAATCATGGATCGCCAACCCCTTGTTTCGCAAAGGGCTGGCGGCGGGGTTCAGGGGCCTGTAACAGTGACCAGATGGCGTTCGCCGGCCAGGCCGGGCACGCTCAGCGGGGTCACCTCGCGCACCTGCCAGCCTGCCGGCAGGGCCGCGATCTCGTCATGCGGGTAGACGCCCTTCATGGCCAGCAGCACGCCACCGGGACGCAGCAGGTGGCCACCGACGCGGACGATGCCGGCCAGGGTGTCCATCGCGCGCGCGGTCAGCTGGTCGTAGCGGCCGGCTTCGTCCAGCGCCTCGGCGCGCGATTCGGCCACGCGTGCATTGGCCAGGCCCAGCTGGCGCACGGCTTCGCGCATGAAGCGCGCCTTCTTGCCGTTGCTTTCCACCAGGGTGACCTGCAGGCCCGGGCAGGCGATGGCCAGCGGGATGCCCGGCAGCCCGGGGCCGGTACCGAGATCGGCCAGGCTGCCATCGGCCACGAACGGCTGCATCGCCAGCGAATCGAGCAGGTGACGGGTGACCATCTCCTGCGGATCGCGGATGGCGGTGAGGTTGTAGGTGCCGTTCCAGCGGTGCAGCAGCGCCAGGTAGCGCAGCAGCGGCGGCGCCAATGCGGCCGCCAGGCCCATGCTGGCCAGGCCCTGTTCCAGCGTGGAGACCGCGCCGGCGGGAAGATCGTGTTCGCTCATGCCGTCATTATCGCCGGTTTTGCCCGCCGGTTCGCCGCTTCGGTGCGCGGCCTCAATCGGCACGCCAGGCCAATGCCGCGCGGAACTGGCCGCTGGCCTGCCATTCGTGCAGGTGCCAGCGCTCGGCCTGGCCCAGTTCGGCGTCGCACCAGCGCAGGTGCAGGGCACCATCGGCGCCGGGCGCCAGCTGCAGCCGGTGCAGGCCGAAGGAGATGCCCTGGCCATGCGCCTTGAGCAGCGCTTCCTTGGCGCACCACACGCGGAAGAACCAGTGTTCGCGCGCGTCGGCGGGCAGCCCCTGCAGCCATGCCACCTCATCGGGGTGGAAGAAGCGCTGGATGATTTCCAGCAGGCGCGGGCGCGGGCGCAGCAGTTCCAGATCCACGCCCAGCCGCACGCCCTCGCCCAGTGCCACCAGCAGCACCTCGCCGCTGTGGCTCCAGCCGGTGCCGTAGTGGGCCAGCGCGCCGGCAAGCTCTGGCCGGCCCTTGTCGTCGCGCACCAGCGGCAGGGCATCGGGTTCACCGCCCAGGGCCTGTGCCAGCACCTGCCGGGCCTGCGGCTCACCGCGCTGGCCGGGCACGTGCGGGCAGCGCCAGACCGTCACCGGCCCGAACCGCCAGGGGCCGTCCAGGGTGGCAGGCAGGCTCATCCGCACGCGCCCGTCACGGGATTGCACGACGGGTTCACAGCGCTGCGCGTCAACTGGCGCTCGTCCCTTCCCCTTCCCGAGGTCACGTTCATGGGCATCATCATCTGGCTGATCGTTGGCGGCATCGTTGGCTGGCTGGCCAGCATCATCATGCGCCGCGACGCCCAGCAGGGCATCATCCTCAACGTCGTGGTGGGCATCGTCGGCGCGCTGATCAGCGGTTGGCTGTTCGGCGGCGGCATCAACGAGGCCATCACCCTGCGCACGTTCCTGTTCTCGCTGATCGGTGCGGTGATCCTGCTGGCCATCGTCAACCTGTTCACCCGCAAGAGCATCCGCTGATCTGAACGGTAGCGCCGGGCCATGCCCGGCGTCTGCCTGCCGCCGCTGCGCTCGCCGGGCGTGGCCCGGCGCTACCGCATCAACCGATCTCCACCCATGCCGGCGCATGGTCGCTTGGGCGCTCCCAGGTACGCGGCTCGCGGTCGATGCCCGACGCCACGGCACTGGCCTTCAGTGCGTCGGAGACCAGCGTCAGGTCGATGCGCAGGCCCAGGTTGCGGCGGAAGCCGGCCGCGCGGTAATCCCACCAGCTGAACACCCCGGCCTCGTCGTTGTGCAGGCGGAAACCATCGTGCAGGCCCAGCTGCAGCAGCTTTTCCAGCGCGCCGCGCTCGGCGGTGGAGGTCAGGATGTGGTTCTCGTTCCAGACCTCCGGGTCGTGCACGTCGCGCGCATCCGGGGCGATGTTGAAGTCGCCCATCACGATCAGCTTCGGATGGCGCTGCAGTTCCTGCGCGATCCAGGCATGCACCTCTTCCAGCCAGCGCAGCTTGTAGTCGTACTTGTCGGTGCCGACGTCCTGGCCGTTGACCACGTACAGGTTGATCACCCGCAGGTCGCCGAAGGTGCCGGCGATGACGCGCTTCTGCTCGTCCTCGAAGCCGGGGATGCCGATCTGCACGTCCTGCGCCGGCTCACGCGACAGCAGGGCCACGCCGTTGTAGGTCTTCTGCCCGGCGAACACGCTGCGGTAACCGGCGGCGATCAGCGCCGAATCGGGGAACTTGTGGTCCTCCAGCTTGGTTTCCTGGATACCGACGATGTCCGGGCCGAACTCCTTGAGCCACTGCTCCAGGTGCGGCAGGCGGACATTGAGCGAATTGACGTTCCACGAGGCGATTTTCATGGGGCCATTCTACCCGGGTGGGCCTGGGTTGCCTTGTAGAGCCGAGCCGACGCTCGGCTGCCTGTACCCGGGCCGCTCAATGGCAGCCGAGCATGGGCTCGGCTCTACAAAACCACGCCATGCGTGGCGTCACCGAACCAGCAGCTTCAACAACCCCGCAATCTTCGAATACGGCGGCCGCAGCCGGTCACTGGCCGCCCAACGCGACTGCCACAGCACCGGCAGCCGCTTGCTCATCGCATCGAACCCGGCCCGGCCGTGGTACGCGCCCATGCCGCTGGCCCCCACCCCGCCAAACGGCAGGCCATCGGCGGCGAAGTGCAGCAGCGTGTCGTTGACCGTCACCCCGCCGGCCACCACCTGGCCGAGGATGCGCTCCACCGTGGCCGTGTCATGGCTGAAGGGATACAGCGCCAGCGGCCGGTCGCGGGACAGCACGTCGCCCAGCGCGGCCTGCAGATCCGGGTAGGCGCGCACCGGCAGGATCGGCCCGAAGATCTCCTCGCGCATCAGGTCCAGGTCGTCCGGCGGGTCCAGCACCACGGTCGGCACCAGCAGGCGCTCGCGGTCGGCACGCGCATCATCCACCTGCGCCAGCGGAATCACCGGCACGCCACGCTCGCGCGCCTGTGCCAGATAACCCTGCAGTCGCTGGTACTGGCTTTCGTTGATGATGCGGGTGTAATCGCCGGCATCGCTGAAATCACCGTAGCGCTCGCGCACCTGCTGCTGCAGCGCCTGCACGAACTCGCGCTGGCGTGCGGTGTCGATCAGCACATAATCCGGCGCGATGCAAGTCTGGCCCGCGTTGAACCACTTGCCCGTGGCCAGCCGCGCGGCGGCGGTGTCCAGCGGGAAATCACGGCAGACGATGGCCGGCGACTTGCCGCCCAGCTCAAGCGTGACCGGCACCAGATGCTCGGCTGCGGCGGCCATCACCTTGCGCCCCACCGCCGTCGAGCCGGTAAACAACAGATGGTCCAGCGGCAGCGAGGACACCGCCGCAGCCACGTCCGCCCCGCCCTGCACCACCGCCACGCGGTCGCGCGGGAACACGCTGGCCAGCAGATCGGCCAGGAACGCGCTGGTGCGCGGGGTGTGTTCGGAGGGTTTCAGCAGCACGTGGTTGCCGGCGGCGATGGCCGTGGCCAGCGGTACCAGCGCCAGGGTCACCGGGTAGTTCCAGGGCGAAATCACCCCGACCACGCCCAGCGGCGTCGGCCGCAGCTGCGCGCGCGCCGGCCACAGCTTCCAGCCGGCCGATACGCGCTGCGGCTTCGACCAGCGCCGCAGGTGGCGCCGGAGGTGGTCGATGGCCGACAGCACGCTCATGCCATCGGCCAGCTTCGATTCAACGTGGGCACGGTGGCCGAAGTCCTCGGCGATGGCCTGGGCCATTTCATCCAGGCGCGGCTTCAGCGCCTCGCGCAGTCGGCGCAGGTCGGCGTCGCGCTGGTCGAGCGTGGGGCGCTGGGCCTGCCAGGTGCTGCGCAGGGTGTGCAGGATGGCGGGGAGATCGGCTGGGGCGGTGGTGGTCATGGGCCGACTATACGAGCTAAGGCGGTCATGACCGCATGACAGGGAGTGGAATCGACTGGGTAGAGTCGACTGTCAGTCGACTGCCGTCGGCGCAGAACGCATGAACCCCGCGCTGCGCGCGATAGTCGACCAACGGTCGACTCTACCCGCCGTCATGCGATCCGGCGCCCCACAAACAGAAAGGCCGCGGTCTGCACCGCGGCCCTTGAAACTCCGGTGGGTGCCGACCGTTGGTCGGCACGCCGGTTACTTGGTGATGTCCACGTTCTTCGTTTCACGCAGGAACAGGCCGCCAATCACCACCGACATCAGCGCGATGATGATGGGGTACCACAGGCCGTAGTACAGGTTGCCGGTACCGGCCACCAGCGCGAAGGAGATCGCCGGCAGGAAGCCACCGAACCAACCGTTGCCGATGTGGTACGGCAGCGACATCGAGGTGTAGCGGATGCGGGTCGGGAACAGTTCAACCAGGTAGGCGGCGATCGGGCCGTAGACCATGGTCACGTACAGCACCAGCAGCCACAGCATGAAGATCGTGCCGGCGATGTTGATGCGCGAACCATCGGCCTTGGCCGGGTAGCCCGCCGTGGTCAGTGCACCCTTCAGCTCCGCACCAAAGGCATCGGCCTTGGCCTTGCCTTCTTCCTTGGTCAGGCCGGCGGCCTCGTACGAGGTGACGCTGGCGCTGCCCACGTTCACCATGGCCAGCGAACCGGCAGCGGCCGGCTGCACGTCGTACGGCACGCCCGCCTTGGTCAGCGCGGCAGTCGCCACGTCGCAGGAGCTGGTGAACTTGCGCAGGCCGACCGGATCGAACTGGAACGAGCAGGTGCTCGGATCAGCCACGACCAGTGCCGGCGAGTTGCTGCGGGCTTCTTCGATGGCCGGGTTGGCGAAGTGGGTCAGGCCCTTGAAGATCGGGATGTAGGTGACGGCAGCCAGCAGGCAGCCGGCCAGGATGATCTTCTTGCGGCCGATACGGTCGGACAGCCAACCGAAGAAGATGAAGAACGGCACGCCCAGCGCCAGCGCGGCGGCGATCAGCAGGTAGGAGGTGGTGGCGTCGACCTTCAGCATGCTGCTCAGGAAGAACAGCGCGTAGAACTGGCCGCCGTACCAGACCACGGCCTGGCCGGCTGCGGCACCCAGCAGGACCAGCAGCATCAGCTTCAGGTTGCCGCCCCTCAGGCTGTCACGGAACGGGGTCTTGGAACCCTTGCCTTCGGCCTTCATCTGCTGGAACAGCGGCGATTCGCTCAGCTGCAGGCGGATCCACACCGAAATACCCAGCAGCACGATCGAGACCAGGAACGGAATGCGCCAGCCCCAGGCTTCGAAGGCTTCGTTGCCCAGGAAGTAGCGGCAGGCCAGGATGATCAGCAGCGACATGAACAGGCCGAGCGTGGCCGTGCACTGGATGAAGCTGGTGTACAGGCCGCGCTTGTCTGCCGGCGCATGTTCGGCCACGTAGGTCGCCGCGCCACCGTACTCACCGCCCATCGCCAGGCCCTGGGCCAGGCGCAGCACGATCAGGATCACCGGTGCGGCGAAACCGATCGAGGCGTAGTTGGGCAGCACGCCGACCAGGAAGGTCGAGATGCCCATGATGAGGATGGTGACCAGGAAGGTGTACTTGCGGCCGATGCGATCGCCGAGGCTGCCGAAGAAGGCCGCGCCGAACGGACGCACGAAGAAGCCGGCGGCGAAGGCCAGCAGGGCGAAGATCATGCCCGTGGTTTCGTTGACGCCACTGAAGAACTGCTTGGCGATGATGGCCGCGAGCGAGCCATACAGGAAGAAGTCATACCACTCGAAAACAGTGCCCAGGCTGGACGCGAAGATGACCTTCTTGTGACCCTGGGTGAGTTCGGCTTTCGCCGGTGCAGGTGTTGTTGACATGGGACGCTTCCCCTCCGAAGCAATCGTTGTTGGTGGGTGCCGACCGTTGGCCGGCACTCGATCTAGGCTGGTGCCGACCGTTGGTCGGCACGCATTCAGAAGCTGTACTTCGTGGTGAACTGCACGCGGTTGATGTCGCCCTTGCGGCCGTCCTCGATCTCACGCACGCCGTACATGTACTCGGCACCGATATCGACCTTGGGCATCGGCGTGTAGAAGATGTTGCCGCGGATGCTCTGCACGCTCTTGGTGACCAGCGGCCCCAGGCTGCCATCGTTGTCGTAGTCGCTGCGGGCGTAGATCAGGTTGGTGCGCAGCTTCGGGGTGAACGCATGGCGCCAGCCGACGTAGCCGGCCAGCACGCCGGTCGGGTTGAGCTCGTCGCGGGCGATGTCGTAGGCGGTATCCGCGGTGACGCCCAGGCCGATGTAACGGGCGATGCCTTCGCCACCGGTCAGCTGGTAATGCAGCGAATCATTGCCGCCCATCACCCACTTGCCGCCGAGGGTCAGGCCGCCAGCCACCTTGTCGGCCTTGGCGTTGGTGGCCTGGTTGTCGACCTTCAGCTGGCGGACGATGCCGCCGACGCCGAAGGTGCCCCAGTCACCCTTCCAGCCGTAACGCATCGTCAGGTCGGGCAGGCTGCCACGGTCGGAGTTGGCGCTGGCGTTGGTCCACGCGCCGGTGACCGGGTTGCGGGTGCCGGTGAGGGTGGTGGTTTCCGGGTTTTCCAGAGCGACGCTGAAGCCGCCCTGCGTGTAACGCACCTGGGCCTGGCGGACGAAGATCACGCCATCGGTCGGGCCGACGAAGTCGACCGCTTCCGGCAGCGCCGCCGCATCCATGAAGTTGGACCAGGTCTGGCCAGCCAGCCAGTTGTTCCAGTACATGTAGGCGTGGCGCAGGGTCACGCCGTAGGTGTTGGTGGCGGTCTGGTTGCCCAGCGAATTGCCGAAGAAGTCCATCTCGAACATCGCGCCGGACTTGTTGCCCGACTCGCTGACGTTGTCGATGCCGATGTTGAAGCGCGAGAACTTGGCGTGGGCGTTGTAGTCCACGTCCGAGCGCTTGCCCGAGCCGCCGGCGCCGGCCACCGGGGTCTGCCCCGGCAGGTACAGCGCGCGGCCGGTGGCATCGTCGGCCAGCTGGCCATCGCCGGTCTGGGTGGCCAGGAAATCGGCCTTGATGAAGCCGCCGATCTTGACCGTGGTGCCCGGCGCGGCGCCCGGGGTGATGGTGGTGACCTGGATCGGCTGCTTGCCGGCCGGCACCTGTGCGAGCGGCTTCTGCTCGGCCTGCACGGCGCGGACATCGGTCACGGCCTGCTGGGTCTGGACGATCTGGGTCTGCTGTTGCTGCTGCGAGGACAGCAGCGCCTGGACCTGGCGTTCCAGTTCAGCGACGCGTGCTTCCAGTGCTTTCTCTTTGGCGGTCTCTGCAAACGCCATGCCCGGTGCGACCAGGGCGACCAGCAAGCAGGCCGCCAAAGGTTTGCGCACGGCTTTCAACGTACGGTGGCTCATGTTGCCCTCTCTCCCAAGTGGCAAGGTGATGCCGCGCGTGGGGCACGGTCGAGCCGAGACTGCGGGGCGTTTATGTATAGCGGTATTCGCCATTGGTCGAACCCGGGCCTGCAGAGCGCCGTCTTTCGACCATGGTCTAAGCGCCGTGGTGACGCGACCGGGGGTGGATGGGGCAAACTGGTGGCGGAGGGTCGCTGCGATGCTGCGACCGCACATACAAAGTCAACGTGCAAGTGAGGGTGCCATGGCTGATATCTACCCCGTCGATCCGCAGTTCGCCGCCAAGGCACGCATCGACAAGACGTCCTACCAGCAGCAGTACCAGGCCTCGGTGTCCGACCCGGATGCGTTCTGGGGCAAGGCCGCCGAACGGCTGGACTGGATGCGCAAGCCGACGAAGATCAGGAACGTCAGCTACGACCTGGCCGACTTCCGCATCAAGTGGTTCGAGGACGGCGAGCTCAACGCCAGCGTGAACTGCCTGGACCGCCAGCTCGAGAAGCGCGGCGACAAGACCGCCCTGCTGTTCGAACCGGACGGCCCGGACGCGCCGGCCCAGCACGTGACCTATCGCGAGCTGTACGAGCGCACCTGCCGCCTCGGCAACGCGCTGCGCAACCTGGGCGTCAAGAAGGGTGACCGGGTCACCATCTACCTGCCGATGATCGTCGACGCCGCCGTGGCCATGCTGGCCTGCGCGCGCATCGGTGCCATCCACTCGGTGGTGTTTGGTGGCTTCGCGCCGAACTCGATCGCCGACCGTGTCAGCGATTGCCAGAGCAAGCTGATCATCACCGCCGACGAAGGCCTGCGTGGTGGCCGCAGGATTCCGCTGAAGGCCAACGTCGATGCCGCGCTGAAGCTGCCGGGCACCAATACCGTCGAAACCGTGCTGGTGGTGCGCCACACCGGCGGCGCCGTGGACATGCAGGCCCCGCGCGACCGCTGGTTCCACGACGTGGTGGACAGCCAGCCGTCCACCTGCGAGCCGGAACGCATGAACGCGGAAGACCCGTTGTTCATCCTCTACACCTCCGGTTCCACCGGCAAGCCGAAGGGCGTGCTGCACACCACCGGTGGCTACCTGCTGTACGCGGCCTACACCCATGAAGCGGTGTTCGACCTGCGCGAGGACGACATCTACTGGTGCACCGCCGATGTCGGCTGGGTCACCGGCCACAGCTACATCGTGTACGGCCCGCTGGCCAACGGCGCGACCTCGCTGATGTTCGAAGGCGTGCCGAACTACCCGGATACCTCGCGCTTCTGGAACGTCATCGACAAGCACCAGGTGACCATCTTCTACACCGCGCCCACCGCCATCCGTGCCCTGATGCGCGAAGGCGAGGAGCCGGTGAAGAAGACGTCGCGCGCCTCGCTGCGCCTGCTCGGCAGCGTCGGCGAGCCGATCAATCCCGAAGCCTGGCGCTGGTACTACGAGGTGGTCGGCGACAGCCGCTGCCCGATCGTCGATACCTGGTGGCAGACCGAGACCGGCGGCATCCTGATCTCGCCGCTGGCCGGCGCGATGGACCTCAAGCCGGGGTCGGCCACCCTGCCCTTCTTCGGCGTGCAGCCGGCGCTGGTCAATGCCGATGGCGAGATCCAGGACGGCCCGACCGAGGGCAACCTGATCATCCGTGATTCCTGGCCGGGCCAGATGCGCACGGTCTACGGCGACCACCAGCGCTTCATCGACACCTATTTCCGCACCTACCCGGGCAGCTACTTCACCGGCGACGGTTGCCGCCGCGATGAAGACGGCTACTACTGGATCACCGGCCGCGTGGACGATGTGATCAACGTGTCCGGCCACCGCATCGGCACCGCCGAAGTGGAGAGCGCGCTGGTTTCGCACCCGAAGGTGGCCGAAGCGGCCGTCGTCGGCTTCCCGCACGACGTCAAGGGCCAGGGCATCTATGCCTACGTGACCCTGGTGGCCGACGAAACCCCCAGCGACGAGCTGCACAAGGAGCTGGTGGCGTGGGTGCGCAAGGAAATCGGCCCCATCGCCACGCCGGACCACCTGCAGTGGGCGCCGGGCCTGCCCAAGACCCGCTCGGGCAAGATCATGCGCCGCATCCTGCGCAAGATCGCCGAGAACGCGCCGGACCAGCTCGGCGACACCTCGACCCTGGCCGATCCGTCGGTGGTGGCGTCGCTGGTGGACGAACGCAAGGTCCGCTGATGGCATGAAGGCAGGTGCGGGACGCGCCAGGGACACCGCCGGGGGGAGGGACCCGGCGACGTCCGACCCGTCCCGTGCCGGCCGTCACGTCGCCCCTCTACCTGATCGATAAGCTCGACCCATGACCACCCTCCTGATTGCCGATGACCACCCGTTGTTCCGTGAAGCCCTGCGAGGGGCCGTGCAGCGGGTCATCCCGGGCGTGCAGCTGTTCGAGGCCGACAGCGTGGAAGCGCTGTACGCCCTGGCCGACCAGCACAACGACGCCGACCTGGTCCTGATGGACCTCAACATGCCCGGCGCGCAGGGATTCAACGCGCTGGTGCACATGCGCTCGCTGCACCCGCACCTGCCGGTGGTGGTGGTGTCCGCACGCGAAGAAGCCACGGTGATGCGCCGCGCGCTCGACCACGGCGCGCTGGGCTTCATTCCCAAGTCGGCCGACTCGGACACGATCGGGCATGCACTGGGCACCATCCTCGATGGCGAGACCTGGGCGCCACCGGAAGCGCACAACGTGCCGCCCACCGGCAGCGAGGAACGCGAAGTCGGCCAGCGCCTGCGCGAGCTCACCCCGCAGCAGTTCCGCGTGCTGCAGATGCTCGGCGCCGGCCGCTTGAACAAGCAGATCGCCTACGACCTCAACGTCTCCGAAGCCACGATCAAGGCCCACGTCACCGCCATCCTGCGCAAGCTCGGCGTGACCAACCGCACCCAGGCCGTGCTGATGGCCGGCAAGCTGGCGATCGATGACGACGCCATCGTGCTGCCGCCGGAAGAAGACTGAACCCACCGCTGTAGAGCCGAGCCCATGCTCGGCTGCTGTTCGCCAAAATCCGCGCTACGCGCGTGAGCCGAGCGCAGGCTCGGCTCTACAGGTCTTCGCGGCACCTGCCTTTGTAGAGCCGAGCCCATGCTCGGCTGCTGTTCGCCAAACTCCGCGCTACTCCTGCAAGGGCCATCTGCTCCAGGCGTAGGGATACTCGCCAAGATGCGTGGCCAGCCCGGCACGAACCGGATTGGCCGCAATGTACATCGCCTGCGTGCGCAGGCACTCATCGCTGCGCAGGCCGTGATCGTAATAGCCCGGTTGCCAGATCGGTGCATCGGCATCAACGCGCCTGGCAATGGAACGTCCGCTGCGGGACTTGAGGATCTGCAAGCACCCGGCGAGCGTTCCGCGTCGCAGTTCGATCAGCCAGTGAAGATGATCCGGCATGATCACCCACGCCAGGGACCACGTCCGCCCCGTCCGCTCCACCGTACGGAGCGCTTCGATCAGAAGGTCGACGTTGGCTTCAT
Organism: Stenotrophomonas sp. PFBMAA-4; assembly: GCF_030053215.1. NCBI lineage: Bacteria > Pseudomonadati > Pseudomonadota > Gammaproteobacteria > Lysobacterales > Lysobacteraceae > Stenotrophomonas > Stenotrophomonas sp. PFBMAA-4. The sequence goes on from NZ_JASGBW010000009.1 coordinate 104,875, forward strand.
CGTCGAACCAGCGTCGCCGCGCGTGTGTCACCGTGGTGACCGCGTAGACGTTGCCGGTCTGCGACCAGCGGCCAATACGGAGTGCGGGGCTGGACATGCCCGAAGACTATGCTGCGACCGACAGGCTCTCCATCAGTGCACCACGGCGAGACATGTAGGCCATTTCCCCGTTGTAGAGCCGAGCCCATGCTCGGCTGCCTTTCGCCTGAGAACCGTGCTGCGCGCATGAGCCGAGCGCAGGCTCGGCTCTACAGGACTCCCGCAGCACCTGGACTTGTAGAGCCGAGCCCATGCTCGGCTGCCTTTCGCCTGAGAACCGCGCTGCGCGCGTGAGCCGAGCGCAGGCTCGGCTCTACAGGACTCCCGCAGCACCTGGACTTGTAGAGCCGAGCCCATGCTCGGCTGCCTTTCGCCTGAGAACCGCGCTGCGCGCGTGAGCCGAGCGCAGGCTCGGCTCTACAGGACTTCGCGGCACCTGAACTTGTAGAGCCGAGCCCATGCTCGGCTGCCTTTCGCCTGAGAACTGCGCTGCGCGCATGAGCCGAGCGCAGGCTCGGCTCTACAGGACTCCGCGGCACCTGAACTTGTAGAGCGGAGCCCTGGTCGGCTGCCTTTCGCCTGAGAACCGTGCTGCGCGCATGAGCCGAGCGCAGGCTCGGCTCTACAGGACTCCCGCAGCACCTGGACTTGTAGAGCCGAGCCCATGCTCGGCTGCCTTTCGCCTGAGAACTGCGCTGCGCGCGTTAGCCGAGCATGGGCTCGGCTCTACGGTTCTGCGTGTTACGCCACGCCGTGCAGGTGTTCGTACAGGATCGTCGAACCGATGATCACCAGGATCACGCCGCCGATGATCTCCGCGCGCTTGCCGACCATGCTGCCCAGTACGCGGCCCAGCATGATGCCGGCGGTGACCATGGTCAGCGTGCACAGGCCGATGACCGCAGCCATCACGCCGATATGCACGTCCATGAACGCCAGGCCGATGCCCACAGCCATCGCGTCGATGCTGGTGGCGAAACCGGTCAGTGCCAGCTTCCAGAAACCGTGGTGCTGCGAGGGATCCTCGTCCTCTTCGCCGCTGTCCGGGCGCACGCCGTTGATGATCATGTGCACGCCCAGCGCGACCAGCAGGCCGAAGGCAATCCAATGGTCGAACGCTTCGACGTACTGCAGGGCGGCGCGGCCGAGCAGCCAGCCGATGATGGGCGTGATCGCCTCGATGACGCCGAAGATGATGCCGGCGCGGAGCGCATCGCGGAACACCGGCCTGCGCATGGCCGCACCCTTGCCGATCGCGGCAGCGAAGGCATCGGTGGACATGGCGAAACCGATCAGGAGGATCGAAACAGGAGACATTGGCGGCTGCTGAAGGTCGGGCAAGGACGGACGCACGGCTCGCGCTCGCGCCCAACCTGTCGTTGCGCGCGCGGGCCGCTGGTCTCGCCAACCATCATGGTTGTCCACGCCACGGCGCACTGGCCGAGTATGTTGACGTGGACGATTCCTGCGAAGGAATCCGGCTACTCCCCAAGGGGACGCGAAGCTTAGCACCGCGATCCGCGCGTGGCGCATCTGCGGGCAAACGCGCAGGCAGGGCTGGTTTGTATAGCGAAGGCTATATTGCCGTGGAAATTGCGGGCGCACGGCGCGATCCAGCCGAGCATGGGCTCGGCTCTACAAGGGGTTGGGTAGCCCGGCGTTTACCTCGCGTCGCGCAGCGCGCCGAGGAAGGCGCGCAGCGAGGCCGGCTTGATCGGCTTGGTCAGCACGCGGTAGCCGCGCTCGCGTGCCATCCGCTTCAGTTCATCGCGGCCATCGGCGGTCAGCAGCGCGCCCGGCAACGGGTAGCCGGCCGCTTCGCGCAGCGCCACCAGCGCGTCCAGGCCATCCATGCGGTCATGCAGGTGGTAGTCCACCAGCATCACCTGCGGTTGTTCGGCCACCTTCTCCAGCGCCTGGTCCACGGTCGATGCGGTGATCACCTGCACCTGCCAGCGGCCCAGCAGCGCGCGCATGCCATCGAGGATCTCCTCGTCGTTGTCCACGCACAGCACGCGCAGCCCGGCCAGCGAGTCGCTGCGCACCGGCGGCGCGGCGGCCTGCGCGGGTAGCAGCGGCTCGCTGTAGCCCGGCAACGGCGCCACGCGCGGCAGGATGATCGAGAACATCGAACCACTGCCGACCCGGCTGCGCGCGTTGAGGCGGTGATCGAGCAGGCGCGAGATGCGCTGGCAGATCGACAGGCCCAGGCCCAGCCCCTGCTCGCCCCAGTCGAAGGGCTGCTGGTAGCGGTGGAACTCCTCGAAGATCTGCCGCATGTGGTGCTCGGGGATGCCCGGACCGGTATCCCACACCTGCAGTTCCACTTCGTCGCCACGCTGGCGCACGGCCAGCACGATGCGGCCCTGGCGCGTGTAGCGCAGCGCGTTGGCAAGGAAGTTCTGCAGCACGCGGCGCAGCAGGCGGCGGTCGCTGCGTACCCAGGTGGTACGGGCGAACAGGTCCAGGCGCAGGCCACGGCCGGCCGCCACCGGCGTGTACTGCGCGGCCAGTTCGCGCATCAGCGCACTCACATCGAATTCGCCGATGACCGGGTGCAGGCCGCCGGCATCCAGCCGCGACACGTCCAGCAGGCCATCCAGCAGTTCTTCGGCCGCGCGCAGCGAAGCATCCACGCGTTCGGCCAGGTGCTTCTGCTCGTCGCTCACGTGGTCGCTGTCACGCAATGCCGACGCGAACAGGCGCGCGGCATTCAGCGGCTGCAGCACGTCATGGCTGATCGCCGCGAGGAAGCGGGTCTTCGACTGCTGCGCGACCTCGGCCTCGTGCGAGCGCTCGGCCACGCGCTGTTCCAGCGTTTCGTTGGCTTCCAGCAGTGCTTTTTCCGCGTGCTTGTAGTCGGTGATGTCGTTGTAGCTGGTCACGTAACCGCCGCCGGGCAGCGCCTGGCCGCGCATCTCGATCACCTTGCCATCGCTGCGCGTGCGTTCGAACACGTGTGGTGAACCGGCGCGCATGTAACCGATACGGCGGTTGATCTGCACCTCGATGTCGCCTTCGCCAAGCTCGCCGCGTTCGGCGTTGTAGCGGATCAGGTCGGCCACCGGCCGGCCCACGTAGAGCATGCCATCGGGGTAACCGAACATGTCCTGGTAGCGCCGGTTCCACGCCGTCAGGCGCATGTCCGGGTCGACCACGCTGACGCCCGCGCTTATGTTTTCCAGCGTGGTGGACAGGATCTCGCGGTTGAAGCGCAGCTCCTGCCCCGCTTCGTCCAGCACCGCCACCACTTCACCCAGGTCCATGCCCGAGCCACGCAGCAGGCTGGTCAGCAGCAGGCGCGCGGAGGCGGCGCCGATCGACGCGGCCAGCAGGCGCTCGGTGAACTGCACCCAGGGCCGGTCGGCCGGTGCCGAGGACTGCAGCTCACGGCCCAGCGACTGTGCCTGTTCGAAGAACGAACGCCGCGCGTGGCGCTCACCCACCACGCGCGAAGCCAGGGCCAGCAGATCGCCCACGTGCACGTGGCCGGGCCAGCCGCCCGCCACCGAGGGGCGTTCGGCGTAGGGGTCAAGGAAGGGCGCGGCGCGCAGGCGCTCGTCCACGCCGGGGCGCCAGCGCGCGGACACCAGCATCATCGTGGCCGCGTTGACCAGCAGCGACCAGAACGTGCCGTGGGTCAGCGGGTCCCAGCCGGTCATGCCGAACAGCTGCTGCGGGCGCAGCCATTCCACGCCGAACGGACCGTGCTGCACCCAGGTCGCATCCACCCAGCCGGCCAGGGTCATCGCCGGCAGCAGCAGGGTGTACATCCAGGTGGCAAAGCCCAGCACCATGCCTGCTTCGACGCCACGGCGGCTGGCGCCGCGCCAGTACAGGCCGCCGATCAGGCCCGGCGCAAACTGCGCCACGGCGGCGAAGGCCATCAGCCCGTACGAGGCCAGGCTGCTGTCGTTGCTGCTGCTGCGGTAGTAGCTGTAGGCCATCAGGGCCAGCAGCAGGATGGCCAGGCGGCGGATCCACAGCACGCGCGAGGCCATGTCGGCCGCCTCCTGGTGGTCGCCACTGCGGCGCAGCAGCACCGGCATCACCAGGTCGTTGCTGACCATGGTGGCCAGCGCGATGGAGGCCACGATGACCATGCCGGTCGCCGCCGAGAAGCCACCGACGTAGGCGATCAGCGCCAGCGCGTTGCGTCCTTCGGCCAGCGGCAGGGCCAGCACCATCGAATCGTCGGCGACCGTGCCGCCGGTGCCGAACAGGGTGACGCCGGCGGTGGCGATCGGCAGCACCATCGCCGAGATCAGCACCAGGTAGCCGCCGAACATCCAGCGCGCGCGGCGTACGTCGCGCACGTCGCCACACTCGACCACGGCCACGTGGAACTGGCGCGGCAGGCAGATGATGGCCAGGAAACTGAGCAGCGTCTGCGAGATGAAGCCCACCGGCGGCAGGCCGGTGAACAGCGTATGCACCGACTGCACCACCGCATCGGTGCGGTTGCTCAGCCACAGGTAGGCGAACACGCCCACCGCAAGCATCGCCAGCAGCTTGATGACCGATTCGAAGGCGATGGCCAGCATCATGCCGTGGTGGTGCTCGGTGGCATCGACCTGGCGGGTACCGAACAGGGTCGCGAACAGGGCCATCAGCAGGGCCACGTACAGCGCCGGATCGGTGAAGTAGCCGGTCGGGCCGGCGTTGCCGGTCAGCACCTGCAGGCTCATCGCCACCGCTTTGTACTGCAGGGCCAGGTACGGAACGATGCCGATGAGGGCAATGATCGCCACCAGCGCGGCCAGCCGCCGCGAGCGGCCGAAGCGCGAGGAGATGAAATCGGCGATGGACACCACGTTCTGGCTGCGCGCCACCAGCGCCAGGCGCTCGATGATGCGCCAGCCGAACAGCAGCATCAGCAGCGGGCCGATGTAGATGGGCAGGTAGCCCACGCCGTGGCGCACTGCGGTGCCTACCGCGCCGTAGAAGGTCCACGACGAGCAGTACACGGCCAGCGCCAGGCTGTAGACGACCGGCCGCAGCCACGGCCGGTCGGGGTACATCGGCCGGCGGTCGCCCCACCACGCTACGCCGAACAGCAGCGCGGCATAGGCAACCGAGACCAGCAGCAGGATCCAGCTGGAGACCACGCGCGCGTTTCCGTCAGGACAGGGGCCAGTAGATCACGACCGTTGGCCATTCTGGTAGGTCACGACCGTTGGTCGTGACGGGGCATCCGTGCCCACTGACAGTGGGCACCCACCAGAAGAGGTGGACGGTGGGCACCTACCGGCAATCAATGGGCACCCACCCAGAAGCGGCCTTATTCGGCCGGCACGCCCATTTCCTTCAGCAGCTCGGGCGCCGGGTAGACCTTGGCCAGCAGCCAGCGCAGGTAGCGCATGTCCACGTGCACGGCACGCTTGAAGCGCGGGTCGAACCACCAGCTGGCGCTGACCGATTCCCAGTTGCTGTCGAAGTTCAGGCCGATCAGTTCGCCCTTGGCATTGAGCACCGGCGAGCCGGAGTTGCCGCCGGTGGTGTCCAGGTTGGTCAGGAAGTTGACCGTCTGGGTCTTCAGCGCCGGGTCGGCGGTGCTGCCGAAATCGCCCTTGGCGATGGCGGCCAGCAGCGGCTTCGGTGCATCGAACGGGTAGGCGTTGGTGTTCTTTTCGACGATGCCGGCCACGGTGGTCACCGGCGAATAGGTCACGCCGTCACGCGGATGCAGCGCCTCCACCTTGCCGTAGCTGATGCGCAGGGTGCGGTTGGCATCCGGGTACACCGCGCGGCCCTGCTTGGCACGCCAGGCGAACAGCGCCTGCATGTAGGCCGGGCGCAGGCGCAGCTGCTCGCCTTCGCGGGTCTTGCTCTCGTTCTCGATGCGCAGCTGCGCGGCCACCAGCGGGCCGGCCACGGCCACCAGCGGATCGGCGGCCAGGGCCTTGCCTTCGCGGGCGGCGGCGAAGCGCGAAAGGCGCTGGGCCTCGTCACCCAGCTGGGTGCCGGTGTACAGGCCATCCAGGGCCTTGGCCAGCTCGGCCGGGGTACGGCCGAAGGCGGCGTCGAACTCGGCCACGCGCTGCGCGTCCGGCAGCTGCTGGTAGCGGGTCAGCAGGCGGGTCAGCAGGGCCTTCTCGACCTCCGGTGCGTAGCGGCGCTGCACCTGCTTGAGCACGCCCTCGATCATCGCCTGGTCGCGCTGCTGGTAGCCGGTCTCGCGCTGCGCATCCGGCTTGGCCGATTCGATGCGCAGGCGTTCCAGCAGCAGGGCCGAGCGCAGCAGCTGGGTCTGCGCGGCCATCTGGTCCAGCAGCAGGTCACGCTCGCCCACCGCCGCGCCCTGCGACAGGTTGGCCAGCAGCGCCTTGATGTCGGCCTGGTACTTGCGGTCGGTGGCGGCCAGCATGGCGGTTTCGTCGGCAGCGCGCTGGGCCTTGGCATCGCTGCGCAGCAGGCCTTCCAGCTCGCCGGCGGCGCGCTTGCGGTTGTTCTTCAGCGACTGCAGCTGCGAGGCGTAGCGGGTGCGTGCCTGCGCATCGTTGGCGCTGGCCGCCTCGATGGTATCGATCATCTGCTGGAACACCGAGACCCGGCGCGGCAGCACGGTGTCGATCTGGCCGGCGAATTCGGCCGCGGTGCGGTGGCGGTAGGTGATGCCCGGGTAACCGGCCAGCATCGCGTAGTCGCCTTCCTTCGGGCCTTCCACCGACATCTGCAGGTGCGCCGGCGCCTGGTAGGGCACGTTGTCCTTGCTGTAGGCGGCCGGCTTGCCGTCCTTGCCGACGTAGGCGCGCAGCAGGGTGAAATCGCCGGTGTGGCGCGGCCACATGAAGTTGTCGATCTCGTCGCCGTAGTTGCCGATGGCGCGCGGCGGTGCGTACACCAGGCGCACGTCGCTCAGCTCCAGCTGGGCAATGCGGTAGAAATCGGTGCCGTAGTACATGTTGGCCACCGAGCAGCGCACGCTGCCGTCCTTCTCGCACTCGGCCACGATCTGCTTGCTGGCCGCATCGACGGCGTCGAAGTAGGCGCGGCCGGTCTTGCCGCGGGCCTGGGCCAGCACCTGGTCGGTCACCTTGTCGAAGCCGACGGTGACCAGCACGCGGAAGTCCGGGTTGGCCGGGCGCTCGTCGGCGCGGCCCTGGGCGATGAAACCGCCGTTGATGAGGTCGTGCTCGGGCGAGCTGTTGTACTGGATCACGCCCATCGCCACGTGGTGGTTGGTCAGCAGCAGGCCATCGGCGGAAACGAACGAGGCGGTGCCACCACCGGCACGCACCACCGCGCTCAGCGGCGGCGCGGTGACGTTGGCCAGCTCGGCCGGGTTGCCCTTGAAGCCGGCCGCCTGCAGCGGCTTGGCCAGCTCCGGCAGCTGGGTCGGCATCCACATGCCTTCATCGGCGTGGGCGCCTGCAGCGAGGGTCAGGCCCAGGGCCAGGGCGGCAGGAAGGGTTTTACGGGCAGGCATCGGCATTTCCGGCAGTACAGAACAGCCCGGGACCATAGCCGCTGGGGGCGGATGGGGCAACGGCCGATGGTTGGGGGTGGCGCGTTCATCGGCCGCTCGTCCAGCCTACAATCGGCGCTCCATCACATGCAGTCAGGGAAGCAGCATGATCGTCGGTATCGACCTGGGCACCACCCATTCGCTGGTGGGCATCTACGAGGCTGGCGGCGGGCGGCTGTTCCCCAATGCACACGGCGAGCTGCTGACGCCCTCGGTGGTCAGCCTGGCCGATGGCGCGGTGCTGGTCGGGCAACCGGCGCGCGACCGCCTGGTCAGCCATCCGGCGCACAGCGTGGCGAACTTCAAGCGCTGGATGGGCACCGACCGGCAGACCCGCCTGGGCGACCGCAGCTTCCGCCCCGAGGAACTGTCGGCACTGGTGCTGCGCTCGCTGCTGGCCGATGCCGAGGCCGCGCTCGGGCAGAAGGTGGAGGAGGCGGTGATCAGCGTGCCGGCGTACTTCTCCGATGCGCAGCGCAAGGCAACGCGCAGCGCCGGCGAACTGGCCGGCATCCGCGTCGAGCGCCTGATCAACGAGCCCACGGCAGCAGCACTGGCCTATGGCCTGCAGCAGCGCGAGGGCGAAGGCCGCGTGCTGGTGCTGGACCTGGGCGGCGGCACCTTCGATGTCTCGATCCTGGAGCTGTTCGACGGGGTGGTCGAAGTCCATGCCAGTGCCGGTGACAATTTCCTGGGCGGCGAGGATTTCTCGCGCGTGCTGCTGGACGCCCTGCTGGCCGACCAGCGGCTGGACCTGGCCACGCTGGCCGCCAGCGAGAAGGCGCAGCTGCTGCGGCATCTGGAACTGTTCAAGCGCGAACTGAGCCACAGCGGCAGCAGCACGCTGGAGCTGGCGCTGGGCGAGCGCCAACTGCACTGGTCGCTGGACGAGGCGGCATTCGCCCGGCTGTGCGATCCCCTGCTGCAGCGCATGCGCGGCCCGATCGAGCGCGCCATCCGCGATGCACGGCTGCAGCCGGACGCACTGGACGACATCGTGCTGGTGGGCGGCGCGGTACGCATGCCGATGGTCAGCCGCCTGGTCACCCGCATGTTCGGCCGGCTGCCCCTGCGCCATATCCACCCGGACCATGCCATCGCCCTGGGTGCCACCGTCGCCGCCGGCCTGAAGGGTCGCGACGAGGCCCTGCGCGAAGTGGTGCTGACCGATGTCTGCCCCTACACGCTGGGCACCCAGGTGTCGCGCCGCACCGCCGACGGGCAGTCGCGCGGAGGCTATTTCCACCCGATCATCCAGCGCAACAGCGTGGTGCCGGTCAGCCGCGAGGATCGCTTCTTCCCCATCCAGGAGCAGCAGCGCGAAGTGGTGATCGACATCTACCAGGGCGAAAGCCCGACCGTGGACCGCAACATCAAGCTGGGCGAGCTGCGCGTGCCGCTCACCCATCGCGGGCCGCTGGAGGAACGCGGCGTCACCACCCGCTTCACCTACGACATCAACGGCCTGCTGCAGGTGGAAGTCACCGAGGACGCCAGCGGCCTGCGCCATGAGCTGATCCTGGAGCAGAACCCAGGCCTGCTGTCGCCCACCGAGATCCAGCAGCGCCTGGCCGCCCTGCAGGGCCTGAAGATCCACCCGCGCGACACCCAGCAGAACCTGGCCGTGGTGGCCCGCGCCGAGCGACTGTACGAGGAGTTCATCCACCACCGCGACACGCTGCAGGGCTGGCTGATGCAGTTCCGCCATGCCCTGGACGGCCAGGACCTGCACCACATCGAGCAGCAGCGCCGCGAGCTGTCCCAGGCGCTGGACATGCTGGAGCGCGATGCATGAGCTGGGGCCTGGAGGTGCTGGCGCTGGACGAGGACGCCGACGAGCGCACGATCAAGCGCGCCTACGCGCAGCGCCTGCGGGTGACCCGCCCCGACGATGACCCGGCCGCGTTCCAGCAGCTGCATGAGGCCTACCAGGCCGCGCTTGCATGGGTGCAGCAGCGGCCGGTGCCATTGGAAGCAGCAAGCGCCGCCAGCGCCCACGTAGCCAGCGGACCCGAACCCGCGCTCGAACCTGCGCCTGCGCCCGCGCCTGCGGACAGGGCGTTCGCCGATGCCCCACCCCCGCCCCCACAGACCGTGGACGTGGCCGCCAGCGCGCACGGCATCCTGACCCGGGCCTTGCAGCTGGAGGTGGGCCCGCTGCGCGACTGGCTGGCGCAGCAGCCCGAGCTGTGGTCGCTGTACAGCAAGCCTGCCATCGGCGAGGCGGTGCTGGCCCAGCTGTGCAACCACGTCCCGCCGCTGTCGATGGGCATCAGCGAGGTGCTTGTCGAGACCTTCGGCTGGAATGATCTGCACAGCGGCATCGACCCCTATGCGCTGCACGCGCACCGCCTGCAGATGCATCGCAGCTGGGTGGTGCAGCCGCGCAACCATGGGCGACTGGCCGAGCTGCTGCGGCAGAACGGGCTGCCTTCCACCATCACCGGCGCGCGCGACCACCTGGCCTGGTTGTCACGCCCGTGGAAGGCCTGGCAGGCCCTGCTGACGTCGCTGCCGCCGATGCGGGGGCGCGACCTCAACCGCACGCTGGACGTGCTGTGCATCGACGATGCCACCGATGCACCCGCACCGTTGCGCGCGCAGCAGGTCGATTTCTGGCTGCGCATCGGCCAGCGCGACCGCATGAGCGTGGTGCGCGGCCTGCAGGGCCTGCTGCGTGGCATCGCCAGTGGCCTCGCCCTGTCGGCGCTGATCCTGGGGTATGGCGTGCTGAAGAGCAGCGAGCCTGACGCATGGCCCATGCAGCGTTTCGCCGAGCTTGCACTGTGGGCGCTGCTCGCGCTGACCGTGTCGGGTGCGCTGGCACCGCCGCTGCACACGCTGCTGCGCTGGCAGAGCAGCGATGAACCCGCCGCACCACGCGGGCGCTACCCGCGCCTGCTGCTGATTCCGCTGCTGGCGGTGATGGCGGTGGTGCTGATCCACGTCCTGGACCTGCGCGTGGCCGGCACGGCGGTGGCGTGGTCGGCGCTGGTGCTGGCCCTGGTGCGCTTCTGGAAGCGCAGCCGCCTGGAAGTGCATTTCAACGGCTGGCTGCTGCTGGCCGCGCTGCCGCTGCTGAAGCTGACGGTCATGATGGTGGTGGTGGCCGAACTGGCCCTGGTCGCCACGCTCGTGCTCTGGCTGTGGGATGGCTGGCGCAATGTGCGGGGCCAGTGGGCATGACTGATTGGATGCAACGGCTGGGGCTGGACGCCGACGCCGACGAACGCGCCATCAAGCGCGCCTATGCCAGGCAGCTGCGGGTCACCCGGCCCGAAGATGATCCGGTGGCGTTCCAGCAGCTGCACGAGGCTTACCAGGCCGCGTTGGCGCAGCTGGCCGGCGATGTGGCACCGCCCGCGGACAGCGCGCCGCAGGCGTCGACACACGAGGTGGACCACGATGCCGTTGCCGCGCAGCTGGTCGAGGTGGCCGCACAGGGCGATGACGCGCTCCTGCGGCAGACCCTGCAGCAGCAACCGGAGCTGTGGTCGCTGCACGGCAAGCGTCTCATTGGCCAGGCCGTACTGCAGCACCTGGTGAACAACGAACCCGCCCTGCCACGCACGCGCTTCGACGTGCTCGGTGAATGCTTCGGCTGGGATGACCCGGTACGGGGCTGGGACATGCACTGGCTGGATGCCGTGGCACGCCGCTGCGAACAGCGCTGGCTGCTGTCGCCGGACGGTGCGGGTGCGCTGGCGGTCCGCTACTCAGGCATCAGCGACACCCTGCTGGTGCCCGGCAGCGATGTGCTGCCCAGCCTGCGCGAACCGCGCCCGGCCTGGCGCAACCTGCTGAGCACCCTGCCGCCGTCGCGCGCACACCAGGCGATCAACCTGCTGGCGGCGCTGGGCTACTGGCACGACCTGCGCCTGCCACCGGGCCTGGATGCCGGGCAGGTGGCGTTCTGGTCACGCTTCGGGCGCGAGGACGACGCCATCCATTGGCAGGCCGGCGGCCTGCGCACGTTGCTGGTGGCACTGGCCCTGGGGCTGCTCTGCACCTGGGGCGTGGTCGCCAGCTGGCCGCTGCCCGCCTCGTCCGATGGCCTGCTGGACGGAGGCCAGCGCGCGGCACTGCTCATCGCGGTTGCGGTGCTGCTGGCCCCGGTGCTGTGGCTCAGCTCCATGGTGCTGCGTGCGATCGTGCGCTGGCAGTCGCTGCCGGAGCACGCTGCAACGGTCCTGCCGGGGCTGCGCATCCTGGCCATTCCGCTGGCGGTCGCCGCGGTGATGGGGGCGTTCCACCTCGCACTGCGCAGCACCACCGAGGTTCCCTTCACCGCGCTGCCCGTGCTGCTGGTGGCCAGCGCCGTGGTGCTGCGCATGGCCCGCCAGCGCTTCGTGAAGCGCTGCGCGCCGGCCGGGGAGGAAGCCGGCGGCGCAGGCACGTTGATCGCCATCCTGCTGATCGTGCCCGCGCTGGTGGTGGCCCTGGTCTACTGGGCCAAGGACCTGCACGCCCACCGCGACCAGCTGCGCTGGTTCAACCGTTGATCGCAGCCGGCGACGGGGTCATTTCTCGCGGCGCCAGTTCAGCGAGCCGCGGTTTTCCACCGTGCTCGATTCCACTTCCACGTCGAAGCCGCGGCGCAGCAGGTACTTCAGGGTCAGCACCGAACCGGCGCCCACCATCGACACGCCGTAGCCGACGTACAGCTTGGGCGAGATGTACTTGCCGAAGCCGATCACCGAACCGCCCAGCGCGCGCGACTGGCTCACGCCGGCATCGTCCAGGCCCAGCTTGGCGCCCAGCTGCGAGGCCAGCAGGCCGCTGCCGGCCGACAGCGCCGCCGAGGCCGCGGTGACCTGCTGGGTCTGGTCGGTGCTGGCATTGGTCAGGCTGCGGCCCAGCACCAGGTAGGCCAGCGCTTCGGACTGCGACATCGCCGGGTCCGACCAGACATCCGCGCGCGGCTGCTGCGCGCGCCCGGTCACGTCGATGCCGGCGGTGACATCACCGATGCGGCGTTCGGCGCGGATGTTGATGCGCGGATCGGAGACGGCGTTGTAGTTCCAGTTGAGGTTGCCGCGGGTGATGGTCAGGTCCTGGCCATAGGCCTTGTACCGGCCGCTCACCTCAAGCCCGCCATTGGCGGTCATCTCGCGGCCGGGCTTGGCCCACACCTGCATCTTGCCGGTCAGCCCGCCCTTCAGGCCGAAGCCGGTCATCTTCACCTTGTCGCCCAGGCTCACCGTCAGGTCCATGTCCAGCGGCGAGGTACGCGACTCCTCCGGGTCGGCCGGGTCCAGCACCACCACGTCCTCGGACACCGAGGTGCCGCGGTCCAGGCGCTCCAGGTCGATATCGGCCTCGGGCACGTTGACGGTGCCGCGCAGCTCCATCGCCGCCTTGGCCAGGGTGAAGTCGAGATCGGGGTTGGCGACGATGCGCAGTTCGCTGGTGTTGGACACCAGCACGTTCTCGCCATGGATCTTCAGCTGCAGCGGCTGTGCATCGCCGAACCAGGACAGGCCACCGTCGACATACAGCGTGCCCTGGCCCGAATTGGCCTGCGCGGTGATCTTGGCCGAGCCATCGGGCTGGGCCACGAAGCTGCCCTTGCCCTGGTCGAAGGTCAGGCCCAGCGCCGGGAACTCGCCCTTGAAGTTGCTCAGCGTGGCATCGCCGCCCAGCGAAGGCTGGCCGCGCGTGCCGCGCAGGCTCACGTGGCCTTCGATCAAGCCGGTGGGGCGCACGATGTCCGGCGAGAACAGCTCCAGCCAGTACAGCCGCGACATGTTGAGGTAAAGCTCGCCGTTCAACGGCGCGCTGGCTTCCCAGCCGGTCTGCATCTTCGCATCGACGAAGCCGTTGCCCTGGAAGCCCAGGCCCAGGTAGCCCTTGATGCTGGCCGGGGTCATGTCCAGCTTCAGCGAGAACTGGTCATAGCGCACCAGTTCGCCGCGGGTGCTGTCGGTGCCGGCGTTGCGGATCTCGCCAAGGCGCACGCCGCCTTCCTTCGAGCGCACTTCCACGTGGCCTTCCCAGGCATTGCCGCGCGGGCGGATCTGCGCGTCCAGGCTGACATCGCCACGCAGGTAGATGCGGCGGCCCGACTGCGGCGGCAGCCACGGCTGCACCAGCGACAGCGGCAGCGCATCACTGCGCACCACCACGCCCTCGCGCGGCCAGTTGGCCTGCGCGCAGAGCGCGCCACCGCCGGTGGTGGCCAGGCAGGCTTCGGACAGCGTGTAGTTGCTGCCGTTGATGGCGAAGGTCGCCGGTGCCCGCAGCGACCACGCATCGCCCTTCATCGGTGCGATGCGCAGCGCGGCCAGTTCACCGCGCCACTGCGTGCCCTGCTGGCGCACGCTGCCCTGCAGGTCGATCGCGCCCATCTCGTTGCGCGTCTGTGCGGCCAGGCGCAGGTTGGAAACACTGCCCTGCGCATCCACGTTCAATCGCTCCAGCAGCATGCCCGCGTTGACCTGCTGGCCCTGCACGGCCAGCGTGCCGCTGTCGCCACGCCACGGCAGGTGGCCCTTGATGCTCAGGCTTTCGGCGCCGTAGCCATCCCAGTTGAGGTTGTTGCCGACCAGGTCGGCGGTGATGTCCGGCGCATCGCGCGGGCCCTTCACCTGCACCTGGCCGCGCAGGCCGCCATCGGCGCCGGGCAGCAGGTCGCTCAGCTGCAGCGGCTCGAAGCGTGCGTCGATGTCCAGGCGGTCACCCACCTTGCCCGACGCGGTCACCCGGCTGCTGCCCACGGTCAGCTTCAGCTCGCCCTGGCCCTGTTCGCCCTGCAGGGCGAACTTGCCCTGCGCGTCGACGTTGCGCTGGCGCAGCGTGCCCTTCAGCGACGGCAGGTCCACCGTCGCCTGCAGCGTGCCGGTGGTACCGGCCGGTGCATTGGCCGGCGGCGGCAGCTGCTGGCCCTTGGACGCAAGATTGCCGGACAGCCGCCCATTCCAGCCCGGCACGAAATAGCCCGGGTCGAAGTCCTTCAGCGTCGCCTTGGCATCCCAGTCCAGCTGCGGCGACCAGGCCACCTGGCCTTCCACCTGCAGCTGCCCGCCCGGGGTCTGTGCCTGCAGCTGGTGGATCTGCGCGGCCTTGTCGTTGCCACGCACGTCGAAGCGCAGCTGTGCCTTCTGTTCCTCGCGCTGCACGTCGGCACGGCCGATCGCGGCCCAGGCCTGCAGCGTGCCGGCCAGGCCGAAGCGCGCTTCCTTCAGCGTCACCGGCATCGGTGCGCTGCCGGCGGTGTTCGGGTCCGGCGCCGGCACCCAGGTCAGGTTCTGCGCGATCACCGAGAAATTGAGCTTCTGCTGGTCTTCCTGGCTGAAATCAGCGGTGCCTTGCAGGCGTGCTTCGCCGCCCAGGCCCTTCACCACCAACGGCGAGACCTTCAGCACCTGGTCCTGCAGCGAAACCACCGACGGCGCCAGCTCCAGTTCCTGCTCGCCCTGCTTCACCCGGCCGTGCAGGTTGGCGTTGCCGCCCTTGCCCGAGGCGGTGAAATCCAGTGCCAGCGGCGCGATGCCTGAGGTCGCCAGCGCCGGCGACAGCAGTGCCAGGTCCAGCTCGTCGCTGCGGACCGTGGCATTCCAGGTCGGGTCGGTGCGGCCGTCGAACACCAGCATCGCCTTCAGCGGCTGCGGTGCACGGCCGGCCACGGCCACTTCCATGTGCGCCAGGTCGCCACGCGCCACCAGGCCCAGGGTCGCGGCGGTGCGTCCACGCGGTGCCGGCAGCACGGCCGTCACGGTCACGTCGGTGTCGTAATCCTTGGCCGGGATGTAGCGGCCCTGCGCGGTGAAATCGCCCATGTCGCTGGCCACGACCAGCTGCCGGGCCTGGAATTCACCGTTGGCGATCTCGATGCCGCCGCGCACGCGGCTGATGTCGATCACCGGTTCGTTGGCCTGGCTGATGCGGAACCCATCGATGGCGATGACATCGGCCTGGATCGCCAGCGGCATCTCGATCTGCGGCAGCGAATCGGGCCACGACGGCAGCTTGAACGGCTCATCGCTCTTGGCCAGGTTGAGCGTGGCGTTGGTCAGTTCCAGCTTGTCCAGCTGCAGCTTGCGGCCCAGCAGCGGGCGCAGGTCCGGCTCCAGGTGCGCGCGTTCGGCGTGGAAGTGGATGTCGTCGTAGCGGAAATCGACGTTGTACAGGGTCAGCGGCCCGGCCACCGGGCCGTCCGCTTTGTCCCAGGTGAAGCTGGCGCCCACCGGCAGGCGCGCCACCACCTGGGCCAGCAGCACATCGCGGCCGGCCACGGTCTGCAGCAGCCAGTACACGGCCAGCAGTGCCAGCAGCACCAGGCCGATCACGCCCACGCCCGACCATGCCCAGAAACGGCGGCGGCGGTAGAAACGCACGCGCGGCGGCGGCGGAGTGCGGGTGTCCGGGGTCTGCGCGCTCACAGGTCCGCTCCGATGTTCAGGTACAGCTGGAACTGCGAATCAGGGTTGTTCAGGCCGTGCGCGATGTCCACGCGCACCGGCCCCACCGGCGATTTCCAGCGCACGCCGAAGCCCACGCCGGTATGCAGGTCGATGGTGTTGTCGAACGCGCTGCCGGTGTCGACGAACACCGCCGCACCCCACGGGCCGCCCTTGAAGTAATGCTCGTACTCGGCCGAGCCGACCACCAGGTTCTTCGCGCCGAGCGCGTACTTGTCCGGGGCCGGCGTACGCGGGCCCACTTCACGGAAGGCGTAGCCGCGGATGCTGCGGTCGCCACCGGCGAAGTAGCGCAGACTCGGCGGCATCGCCACCAGGTCACTGGTCCAGGTGGTACCGCCTTCGCCGCGCAGGATCAGGCGATCGCTCTGGCCCACCGGGATGTACCAGCGCAGCACCGCGTTGGCCTGCACGAAGCTGGTATCCGAACCGGCGCCCTCGATGCCGCCGCGCAGGGTGGCGGTGCCGCTGATGCCGCTGCGCGGGAACAGCGGATCGTCGACGTTGACGTAGTCGGCAACCAGCTGCGGGTAGACCAGTGTCGAAGTGTTGTAGACCGCATTGGTGAACTCGGTGCCCGAGGCGTAGCGCCAGCGCTCGCGCAGGGCGTTCATCGAGGCGATGGCGGTCCAGTTCTCGTTGATCTGCCCGCTGCGGCTGGCGATCAGCTTGAAGTTGCGCAGGTCGATGTAGTCGGTCTGCTCGTCGTAGGCACTGGCGGTGAACCCGTACCAGCCATCGAGCCACTTGAACGCCGGCACGCGGTAGGTGCTGGTCAGGCTCTTGCGCTTCTGCGCATAGTCCAGCTGGGTGTTCATCTTGTGGCCGCGGCTGTTCACGTAGCGCCGCTCGATGCCGCCGCGCACACCCGCGCCACTCTCGCTGCCGTAGCTCAGGCCCGAGGTGTAGATGGTGCGCTTGGCCCGGGTCAGCTTCACGTCCACCGGCACTTCGCCGTTCTCATCGGCCTGGTCGGGCCGCGGCTGGATGTCGATCACGCTGAAGTAATCGAGCTTGGTCAGCGACTCGCGCAGGCGGTCCAGCTTGCCTTCGTGGAAGTAGCTGCCCTGTTCCCAGTACACCAGCGGGTCGAACAGCTTGTCGACGAAGTAGTCCTGCTCGAACGTCACCGGGCCCATGTTGTAGCGGCGGCCGCTGTCCCAGGTCAGGTCGATGTCGGCAGCGTTTTCCGCGCGGGTGACCTGCACCTGGCGCTGGGTGTAGTCGGCATCGAAGTAGCCACGCTCGGCCAGGCGCCGGGTGATGGTGATCTTGCTGGCTTCGTACTGGGTGTGTTCGAAGCGCTGGCCCTTGCGCGGCTTGAATGCGGCCAGGTCGTCCTGCAGGTACTGGTCGTACATGGCAGGGCCGGTGATGTCGATGTGCTCGCGGCGCACCCGCACCGGCTCGCCCTTCTCCACCCGGATATGCACCTGCACGCGCTCGTCCTGGCGGGGCGCTTCCACGGTGATCACCGGGTTGTAGTAGCCAAACGGCTCCAGCGCCTCGCGGGTCTGCCGCTCGGCCTGCGACAGCAGGTATTCCAGCCGCGACTCGCCCTGTTCCTTGCCGATGGTGTCGTACAGCGTCAGCGATTCCTGGATGTTCTCGATGATCGCGGCGTCGTCGCCCTTGTCCAATCCCTTGATGTCCACCTTGTCGATGGTGCCGCGCGCATGGGCCACGGACGTGGTGGCCAGGGTCAGGACCATCAGCGGGAGGGCGTATTTCTTTGGCTGCATGCGGCACAGCATACCGACCGCGCGTGACGATGCGAAATGCAGCGCACGAATGGGGATCGGTTGTTAAGTTGCAGTCAAGATGCGCAACTTTATGCGCGCCATCTGCACGATATGGGTAGCGCCGGGCCATGCCCGGCGAGCGCACAGCGCGGCCGCACGAAAAGCCGCCGGCCAGCGGCCGGCACTACCCACCCATCCACGCCAAGCGTGCCCTTGCCTGGTAGATCCACGCCATGCGTGGATAGGCGCACCCCGATCAGCTCGACAGGTGCTCGATCGCCGCCACCTTGCCCAGGCGCTCGCCCAGCATCGTCAGCAGCGCCAGGCGGTTGCCACGCAGGGCCGGGTCTTCGGCATTGACCATCACGCCATCGAAGAACGCATCGACCTGCGGGCGCAGGCGGGCCAGGCGCGCCAGCACGGCCACGTAGTCCTTCTGGTGCAGGCTGGCGCCGGTGTCGTCGATGGCCGCGGTGACCGCTTCGGCCAGCGCGCGCTCGGCGTCTTCCTGCAGCAGCGATGCGTCGATCTGGCCCGGAATGTCGCCTTCGGCCTTGCGCAGGATGTTGCGGATGCGCTTGTTGGCCGCGGCCAGCGCCTCGGCTTCCGGCAACGCGGCAAACGTGCCGATTGCGTCAAGGCGGCGGTCGAAGTCATACAGCGAGGCCGGCTTCAGCTCGGCCACCGCGTTGAAGTGCGTGGCCGGCACGCCCTTGTCGCTGTAGTAGCCCTTCAGGCGGTCGAGGATGAAGTCGTACAGCTCAGCCACGTCGGCCTGCACGTTGCGCGCGGCCAGGCCGGCGTTGGCGCTGGCCAGCAGCGCGCGCAGGTCCAGCTCGAAGCCGCTCTCGATGATCGTGCGGGCCAGGCCCAGCGCGTTGCGGCGCAGGGCGAACGGATCCTTGTTGCCGGTCGGCTTCAGGCCCGCGGCAAAGCCGCCGGCCAGCGTATCGACGCGTTCAGCAATCGCCAGCACCTTGCCCAGCACCGACAGGGCGATGTCATCGCCACCGAAGCGCGGCTGGTAGGCCTCGTCGATGGCCAGCGCCACCTCCGGCGATTCGCCACCGGCCACGGCGTAGTGGCGGCCGGCGATGCCCTGCAGTTCCGGGAACTCATTGACCATGCGCGACTGCAGGTCGTTCTTGGCCAGCTGGGCGGCACGCTTGGCCAGCACCGGGTCGGCACCGACCTGCGCCGCGATCACTTCGGCCAGCGCCGACACGCGCGCCACCTTGTCGGCCACGCTGCCCAGCTTGGCCTGGTAGGTCACCGTCTTCAGGCCCTCGCCCATCGATTCCAGGCCCTGCTTCAGGTCTTCATCGAAGAAGAACTTGGCATCGGCGAAGCGCGGGCGGATCACGCGCTCGTAGCCCTTGGCCACTTCGGCCACGTCCTTCGATTCGATGTTGGCGATGCCGATGAACTTCTCGGTCAGCTTGCCGCTGTCATCCAGCACCGGGAAGAACTTCTGGTTGATCTCCATCGTCTCGATCAGCGCTTCCTGCGGCACGGCCAGGAACGCGCGCTCGAAGCTGCACAGCACCGCCGCCGGCCACTCGACCAGGTTCACCACCTGCTCCAGGTTGTCCTCGGTGATGCGGGCGCTGCCACCGGCCTGGCCGGCAGCGGCCTCGACCTCGGCCACGATGCGCTCGCGGCGCTCGGCCGGGTCGACCAGCACCTTGGCCGCGCGCAGCGATTCGACGTAATCCTGCGGCTGGCTCAGCCACACGGTCTTGTCATGGTGGAAGCGGTGGCCGCGGCTCATGCGGTCGGCCTTCAGGCCGAACAGCTCGGCGTCCACCACATCGTTGCCGTGCAGCAGCACCAGCCAGTGCGCCGGGCGGGCGAAGCCCCAGTCGTGGTCGCCCCAGCGCATCGGCTTGGGAATCGGCATCGCAGCGATGGCCTCGCGCAGGATCTCCGGCAGCAGCGCAGCGGTGCGCGCACCCGGGCTCACCGCACGGTGCACGAAGCGCTCACCCTTGTTGTCGCTGGTCTTTTCCAGCGCGGTCCAGTCGATCCCGGCCTTGGCGGCGAAGCCCTGCAGGGCCTTGGTCGGCTGGCCTTCGGCGTCCAGTGCGATGTTCAGGTACGGGCCCAGCACTTCACTGCGCTGTTCCGGCTGTTCCAGGCCGACGCCGGGCAGCAGCACGGCCAGGCGGCGCGGCGTCGACAGCGGGCGGGCATCGCCCAGTTCCAGTTCAACGCCACGCTTGCGCAGGCCGTCGACAACGCCATCGAAGAAGGCCTGGGCCAGGCCCGGCAGCGCCTTGACCGGCAGCTCCTCGGTGCCCAGTTCGATCAGCAGGGGGGACAGTTGGCTCATCGTTTCAATCCTGTGGTGGGGGCGCAGCGCGCGACGCGGCCGGCGCCCCGGGGCAATGGGGTGATGAAAAGCAGCGAGGCCGTCAGGCCTTCTTCGCGCCCGGGAAGCCCAGCTTCTCGCGCTGCTCGTAGTAGGCCTTGGCCACCGCCTGGGCCAGCGCACGCACGCGCAGGATGTAGCGCTGGCGTTCGGTCACGCTGATCGCGCGGCGCGCATCGAGCAGGTTGAAGGTATGGCTGGCCTTCATCACCTGTTCGTAGGCCGGCAGCGGCAGGTTCACTTCCACCAGCTTCTGCGCCTCGCGCTCGCACGCGTCGAAGCGGTGGAACATTTCTTCCACGTCGGCGTGTTCGAAGTTGTAGGTGCTCTGCTCCACCTCGTTCTGGTGGTAGACGTCGCCGTAGGTCACCGGCTGGCCATCCGGGCCGTAGGTCCAGACCAGGTCGTAGACGTTGTCGCAGTTCTGCAGGTACATGCACAGGCGCTCGAGACCGTAGGTGATCTCGCCCAGCACCGGGCGGCATTCCAGGCCACCGGCCTGCTGGAAGTAGGTGAACTGGGTCACCTCCATGCCGTTGAGCCAGACTTCCCAGCCCAGGCCCCAGGCGCCCAGCGTCGGCGATTCCCAGTTGTCCTCGACGAAGCGCAGGTCATGCACCAGCGGGTCGATGCCCAGTGCCTTCAGCGAATCCAGGTACAGCTGCTGGATGTTGTCCGGCGCCGGCTTCATCGCCACCTGGTACTGGTAGTAGCGCTGCAGGCGGTTCGGGTTCTCGCCGTAGCGGCCGTCGGTGGGGCGGCGCGAAGGCTGCACGTAGGCCGCGTTCCAGCCTTCCGGGCCGATCGCACGCAGGAAGGTGGCCGGGTGGAACGTACCGGCGCCCAC
The DNA here is from genome assembly GCF_030053215.1 of Stenotrophomonas sp. PFBMAA-4. Taxonomy (NCBI): domain Bacteria; kingdom Pseudomonadati; phylum Pseudomonadota; class Gammaproteobacteria; order Lysobacterales; family Lysobacteraceae; genus Stenotrophomonas; species Stenotrophomonas sp. PFBMAA-4. The sequence goes on from NZ_JASGBW010000009.1 coordinate 125,762, forward strand.
CTCCAGGTCGAGCGGCTGGATGAGCACGCAGCCCTGCTGGGCCCAGAACTGGTTCAGGGTCTGGATCAGGCCCTGGAAGGTGATCGGAACGGTCGGGGTCGCGGACATGCGGACGATTCTTGGCCGGCAGAGGGGTGCGCTAGTATAACGGCCGACCTGCGGGGCATTCCGTACCCGGGAGGAGCAGGCAGATGGAACACCGGCTGCCGGCAGGCACGCCCGGGGCACCGCCCCCGTTGCCGCCAGGGCGCCTGCAGTTCGAGCAGGTGGCCGCTGCCGCACTGGCCGATGGCCTGATCGCCGAGCGTGACCGCGACCGCGTGCGCTTTTCGGCACAGGGCGCGCGCAACGCCAGCGAAGTGCACCCGCTGGTGCTGCTGTCCAACCTCAAGCTGGCCGCCAGCGAGGGCGGCGAGCTGAACCTGGAACGCCTGACCGAATGGCTGGCCCGGCGCACCGGCTGCCGCTACCTGCGCATCGACCCGACCCGCGTCGACGTCGCCTCGGTCACCGCCGTGGCCTCGCACGCCTATGCCCGCCGCCACCGTTTCCTGCCGCTGGCGGTGGATGCCGAGCGCGTGCTGGTGGCCACCAGCGAGCCGCTGGCCCAGGAATGGCGCCGCGACCTGCAGCACCTGACCCGGCGCCAGATCGAGCTGGCGATGGTCAATCCGCTCGACCTGCACCGCTACACGATGGAGTTCTTCGGGGTCACGCGCTCGGTGCGCGGGGCCCGCGGCGACGTGCGCGGCGAAGCCAACACCACCCTGCCCAGCTTCGAGCAGCTGGTCGAGCTCGGCCGGGCCGGTGACGTCAACGCCGATGACCAGCACATCGTCCACATCGTCGACTGGCTGCTGCAGTACGCCTACGAACAACGCGCCTCGGACATCCACCTGGAGCCGCGCCGCGAGATGGGGCGCATGCGCTTCCGCATCGATGGCGTGCTGCACAAGGTGTTCGAGGTGCCGCCAGCGGTGATGACCGCCGTGGTCAGCCGCATCAAGGTGCTCGGCCGCATGGACCTGGCCGAGCGCCGGCGCCCCCAGGACGGCCGCATCAAGACCCGTTCGCCCGGTGGCCGCGAAGTCGAAATGCGCCTGTCGACCATGCCCACCGCCTTCGGCGAGAAGTGCGTGATGCGCATCTTCGATCCGGACGCGGCCTTCAAGAGCATCGACCAGCTCGGCTTCAGCCCGCAGGAGGCCGCCGGCTGGAGCGCCCTGGTCGAGCGCCCGCACGGCATCGTGCTGGTCACCGGCCCCACCGGTTCGGGCAAGACCACCACCCTGTATTCCACCCTGAAGCGGCTGGCCACGCCGGACGTGAACGTGTGCACGGTGGAGGACCCGATCGAGATGATCTCGCCGGAGTTCAACCAGATGCAGGTGCAGGCCAACATCGACCTGGACTTCGCCAGCGGCGTGCGCACCCTGCTGCGGCAGGACCCGGACATCATCATGATCGGCGAGATCCGCGACCTGGAGACCGCGCAGATGGCGGTGCAGGCCTCGCTGACCGGCCATCTGGTGCTGTCCACGCTGCACACCAACGATGCGGCCTCGGCCATCACCCGCCTGCTCGACATCGGCGTGCCGCATTACCTGCTGGCCAGCACCATCAACGGCATCCTGGCCCAGCGCCTGGTGCGTACCCTGTGCCCGCACTGCAAGCAGCCGCACACCCTCGGGCCCTCCGATTGGGCGGTGCTGGCTGATAGCCATGCTGCATATCCAGATGCCGCCACGCCCTGTCGGCCGGTCGGTTGCCTGGAGTGCCGGCGCACCGGTTTCCTCGGCCGCATCGGCCTGTATGAGTTGCTGCCATTGGGTTCGCGGCTGCGCAGGCTGATCCGCGCGGACATGGATCTGGCCACGTTCGGCCGTGCCGCACAGGCTGAAGGACTGCGAACCCTGCGCCAGGCGGGGCTTGAAAAGGTGGCGCAGGGGCTGACTACAATCGAGGAAGTCCTGTCAGTCCTGCCGCCCCCGGATGAATCCAGCACCGTTCCTGATCCTTGAAACCGGCCGCCCGGTGCCGTCCCTGCGGCGCTACGGCCGTTTTCCGCACTGGATCCGCGTCGCCGCCGGGCTGGAAGAACACGAAACGGTGGTGGTCGACGTCGAGCACGGCGACCACCTGCCCGACGCCCGCGCCTTTGCCGGCGTGCTGGTGACCGGCTCGGCCGCCTACGTCACCGATCAGGCCGAGTGGAGCGAGCGCAGCGCCGCCTGGCTGCGCCAGGTGGCCCACGATGGCCTGCCGGTGTTTGGCATCTGCTACGGCCACCAGCTGCTGGCGCATGCGCTCGGCGGCGAAGTGGCCTACAACCCGGCCGGGCGCGAGTCGGGCACGATCGAACTGGCGCTGGACCCGGCCGCCGCCGAGGATCCCCTGTTCGGCGGCCTGCCCAGCCACTTCCCGGCCCACGCCACCCACCTGCAGACCGTGCTGCGCGCACCGGAGGGCGCCGCCGTGCTGGCGCGCTCGCCGCTGGATGGCTGCCACGCCTTCCGCTGGGGCCGCCAGGCCTGGGGCGTGCAGTTCCACCCCGAGTTCGCCACCCACCACATGCGTGGCTACATCCGCGCCCGCGCCGACTGCATCGGCCGCCACGGCGGCTGCGCACGCAGCATCGAGCGCGCGGTCAGCGCCGCGCCCCTGGCCCGCCAGCTGTTGCGCCGCTTCGTCCGCCAGGCCCGGTCTTCAGGTGCGGCCGGCGCAAAACAGGGATAATCCGCGACAGTGGGGCCGCGTGCCCTCCACCTGATCCCTTCGGATGTCCATGAAAGAGATTCGCAAACTGCCAGCTTCATCGGGCGCCCAATGGTTGCTGGACACTTTCACCATGTACGGTCGCGCGCCGCTGCAGCTGGCACGGCTCGGCCTCCTCGGAATGGCTGTCACCTGGCTGGCAACCCTGCTGGCGGTGCTGTTGCCCAGCGTCATCGGCCTGGTGGTACAGGTCCTGTCACTGGCCATCGCACCACTGCTGATCGGCGGAATGCTGTACGCCGTGGGCGAGATCGACCATGGTCGCGAGGCAACGGCGTCGCACCTGCTGCAGCCGATCCGCAACCACCGCGTCAGCCACCTGCTGGTGCCGATGGCGATCTACGCGCTGGCCATCATCCTGCTGGGCGCACTGCTGTACTTCATGATCGGCGCCGAAGGCTTCAAGGCCTTTGGTGATGTCTGGGGACAGATGCAGGAAGTGGCCAGGAGTGGCCAGCCCATGAGCGAACAGCAGACCATGGCGCTGATGGCCGACCTGCCAGTCAAGCGCATCCTGCTGTGGCTGGTGCTGGTGACCGTCGCGCTGGTGGCGCTGGTGATGGCCATGTTCACCCAGCCGGCACTGGTGGTGTTCGACCGGCAGAGCGGCATGCACGCGCTGCGCCTGAGCCTGCAGGGCTGCATCGAGAACATCGGCGCGGTGCTGGTGTTCAGCGTACTGGGCCTGATCACCCTGTTCTTCGCCTACCTCGGCCTCACCATCCTCACCGCCATCGCGATATACGTGGCTGGGCCGATGTTCGCTGCATTCGTCGGCCAGGTCATCACCTATACGGTGTTCCTGCCGCTGTACATGGGCGCGATCTACGCGGCCTGGAAGCAGATGTTCGCGCACCGCGGCCGCGTGCAGGAAACAGCCGACACCGGCAGCGACGTCTTCCACGCCTGACCTGCACCTGGGTAGATCCACGCCATGCGTGGATGAAACGGACCAACGCGCAACGCCGGGCCATGCCCGGCGTTCCCGTTTCAGGCTGCGGGCTTCTTCACCACTGAAGACGGCACCAGCCAGCGCGCGGCGTGGATGCCCAGCTCGTACAGCAGGCACATCGGGATCGCCAGCATCAGCTGCGACACCACGTCCGGCGGGGTCAGCACCGCCGCCAGCACGAAGATGCCGACGATCGCGTAGCCACGGCCTTCCTTGAACTGCTGCGGCGTCACCCAGCCCAGCAGCACCAGGATCACCATCGCCACCGGCAGCTCGAAGCTGCCACCGAAGGCGAAGAAGATCGCCAGCACGAAGTCCAGGTAGGCGTTCGCATCCGGGGTGATCGCGATCACTTCCGGGCTGAAGGTGGTGAGGAAGTGGAACACCGCCGGCAGCACCAGGAAGTAGGCGAACGCACAGCCGGTGTAGAACAGCAGCACCGACGACACCAGCAGCGGCACCGCCAGGCGCTTCTCGCGCGCGTACAGGCCCGGTGCGACGAAGGCCCACAGCTGGTACAGCAGCCACGGCACGGCCACGAACAGGGCGACGAAGCAGGTCAGCTTCAGCGGCGCGAAGAAGGCACCGGCCGGGTTGGTGGCGATCATCGTCTGCCCGTTCGGCAGCTGCGACACCAGCGGTTCGGCCAGCGTGTTGTAAAGCTTCTGGGTGAACGGCAGCAGGCCCAGCAGCACCACGCCAAAGCCCAGCAGTGCGCGGATCAGGCGCGCGCGCAGTTCAACCAGGTGCTCGACCAGCGAGCTTTCGCCGAAATCATGTTCGCTCATGGCTGGCGCTCCGGCGGAACGGGCGCATCGGCCACGGGGTGGGTGGGCGCATCCGCGGAAACGTCGGTAGAGGTGGGCGGCATCGAACCGCTGTCCTGCGCCGCTGCGGGCACTGCGGGGTCTTCGGCCAGGTGCGGCGGCGTCTGCGCCGGGGCCGGCGCGCGCACTTCCCGGGCCAGGTCATCGCCCTGCTGCTGTGCTTCGCTCACCTCACGGCGCACCGCTTCGCCGCTGGCACGCAGCTGGTTCTCGGTGTCCTGCATGCCCTGCCGCACGTCCTGCATGTGCCGCTTGATCTCCTCGGCCTGCAGTTCGCGCTCCAGTTCCTGCTTCACCGAATCCCACTGGTTGCGGGCGCGACGCACCCACAGGCCAGCGAAGCGGGCCGCCTTGGGCAGGCGCTCGGGACCGAGCACCACCAGGGCGACCACTGCAATCACCAGCAGTTCGCTGAAACCAATATCAAACACCGCAACCGCTCCGGATCAACGCGCGTTGCGGTCGTGCTCGTCCTGCGCGGTGCGCGAGGCGTCCTGGCTGCGCGACTCGTCGCCCAGCTGCGCCGACGGCTTGTCGTCGTCGCGCATGCCCTTCTTGAATTCCTTCACCGCCGAGCCGAGATCCTTGGCGCCACTGGTCAGCCGCTTGGTGCCGAACACCAACAGAACCACGGCCAGGACAATCAACCAATGCCAGATGCTCAAACCGCCCATAAAGACGCTCGTTACGTAGTGATCAGGCTGTCGAGCATAGCGCACCGGCTGTAAGCCGGCGCGCGTGACGAAAGTCAGTTGCCGCCCAGCGTCTCGGTACGGATCTCACCGTCGCCGACCGGCTGGAAACCCTGCTGCTGCGGCGGCGGGGTCTGCGGCATGTTCTGCAGCGGCGCGGTGGTCGCTTCGGCCGGGGCCGGGACCGGTACCTGAACAGGCGCCTGGACCGGCGGCGGCGGGGCACTGGCCGTGCTGCCGTTGCCGGTGCGGTTGTTGCGGGCGGCGTAGGTCGCCTCTTCCAGGCGGTCACGGAAGGCGACCACATCCATCGACGGCGCACCGGCGGCTCGCCCTTCGAAGATCATCCGCGGCGTGGTGTTGCCGCCGTAGGCATCGAGGTTGGCGGCATCGTCGATCTGCAGGACCGCGCCATCCAGGGCGACGCCGGCGAACAGGCCGCGGGCACGCGACCACGACCAGATCTCGGCCTTCAGCTGGCCATCGGTGGCGGCGGCGGCGTTGCGGCCCACCGGACCGGCGGCCACGCCGGCATCGGCGCCCAGGGTGAACTTGCCGTTGACCAGGTTGTCCAGGCTGCGGTCGTTGCGGAACACCAGCACCACGTCGGAGGACTGCACGCCGGCCTGGAAGCCGATGCTGCCGCCGGTGAGCTTGATGAACACCGGGTTCGACCACGCGCCATTGGGCATGCGCACCGACATCAGGCCGTGGCCACGGCGACCGCCGATGACCAGACCGGCCTTGATCGTGTCGGGAATGACGATGACCGCGCGGCCTTCGTCGAGCAATTTGTCCGGAATGCCCTGCTCGGGAATTTCCTGGATTTCAGCCAGCACACGCACCGCGTTGCGGGCGCGCTGGTCTTCCTGCGGTCCGGCCATGGCCTGGCTGGACAGCAGGCTGGCGGCGATCAGCAGGGCTTGGATCGGGCGACGCATGGCGGGCTCCAGAAGTCAGTCCATAGGAAGATATAGCAAGTGACTGAAATTAGTAGCGTTGTCATGAATATCCAATGAGCGCGGCCCATTCGGATAAACCCCCTGCATCGACACGATCCAAACCCTGCATCCCGGCGCGGCGCCGGATCGGCGACAATATCGACCATGCTCGACGCACCCGATACCGCCGTGCTGGCGGTCAACCTAGGCACGCCCGAGACGCCGACGGCTCCCGCCGTACGCCGTTACCTGGCTGAATTCCTGTCCGACCCCCGCGTGGTCTCGATTCCGGCGCTGCTCTGGCAGCCGCTGCTGCGCGGGTTGATCCTGCCGTTGCGCAGCGGCCGTTCAGCGGCGAAGTACGCCCTGGTGTGGCTGCCGGAAGGCTCGCCGCTGATGGTGCATACCCGCCGCCTGGCCGAAGCCATGCAGGCGCTGCTGCCCAATCTGCGGGTGCGCCATGCCATGCGCTACGGCGCGCCCGCGCTCACCGCCGAGCTCGACCGCCTGGCCGCCGAAGGCGTGCGCCGCATCGTCGTGCTGCCGCTGTACCCGCAGTATTCGACCACCACCACCGCGTCGATCGAAGACCGCGTCGATGCGTGGCAGCGCCGCCATCCCGGCATCACCATCAGCCTGGTGCAGGATTACTCGATCGACCCGGACTGGGTCGCCGCCGTCGCCGGCTCCATCCAGCGCTACTGGCAGCAGCACGGCCGTGGCCAGAAGCTGGTGTTCTCCTTCCACGGCATCCCGCAGCGGCTGGCCGATGCCGGCGATCCGTACCCGCAGCGCTGCGAAGCCAGCGCGCAGGCCATCGCCAACGCACTGGGGCTGGCTGCCGATGAGTGGCAGCTCGGCTACCAGTCGCGCTTCGGCCGCGAACGCTGGCTGCAGCCCTACGCCGAGCCGAGCCTGTGGGCGCTGGCCGAAGCGGGCGTGAAGCAGATCGACGTGGTCTGCCCGGGCTTTGCCACCGACTGCCTGGAAACGCTGGAAGAAGTGGCGATGGGCTTCACCGAAACCCTGGCCGAGCGCGGCGCGCAGATGCGCTACATTCCCTGCCTCAACGCCGAACCCGAACACGCCCGTGCCCTGGCACGCCTCGCCGTGGCATCGCTGGCATGAGCCTGCAACCGTTCGCGATGGACGTGGCCGGTGCGCGCGTGGCGGGTCTGCGCGGCGGCCCTGCCGGTGGCACCCGCGTGCTGGCCTTGCATGGCTGGTTGGACAACGCCGCCAGCTTCGTGCCGCTGGCCCCGCACCTGCCCGATCTGGACCTGGTGGCCATCGACCTGCCTGGTCACGGCCACAGCGCACACCTGCCGGCGGGCGCGGTCTACACCACGCCGGCAGCGATCACCCACGTGCTCGATGTCGCCGACGCGCTGGGCTGGGACCGCTTCACCCTGATGGGCCATTCGATGGGTGCCGGCATCGCCAGCCTCACCGCGGCGGTCAGTGACCGGGTTGAGCGGTTGATCGCCATCGAAGCACTGGGCGGCCTGCGCGGACCGGAAGAAGAAACCGCCGACCGCCTGCGCGAGCATGTGACAGCCACCCGCGCCCTGGCCCGGAAGCAGCTGCGGGTATTCCCCGAATTGGCCGCGCCGATCCGCGCGCGGATGATGACCAACCAGCTCAGCGAGGGCTGTGCCCGCCTGCTGGTCGAGCGCGGCGTCGAGCCGGTCGAAGGCGGCTACCGCTGGTGCAGCGATCCGCGGCTGATGCTGCCCACCGCCATCCGCCTCAGCGAAGGGCAGATCGACAACCTGCTGCAGGCCATCGCCTGCCCCACCCAGGTCATCTACGCCACGCCGGCACAGTCCTACTATCCCGAGCCGGGTCGCAGCCAGCGCCTGCAGCACCTGCGCGATGGCCGCCTGGCCGTGTTCCCGGGCAACCACCACCTGCACATGGAACAGCCGGCGCAGATCGCCGAGGTCATCAACGGCTTCCTCGCCCGTTGATGGCGATGCTCCAACGCAACGGCGGCTGAGCGAGGACGGCCGCGCGCGCTTCACTCCACGCGCGCACGGCCGATAGAACAGTTGCGGGCCCCTGCGCCCGCTGTACGCGGGCCCGGTCGGGCCTGCGGCTGTTCGTGGTCCTGCAAGGAAGCCCGCATGCCTGTCTGTCCGCACCGCCGCCCACAGGATGTGGCCCCGGCGCCTGCCATCCGCACCTTTTCCCCCTGCGCAATCCTGGCCCTGCCATCGCCACGCCGTCGTGCGTGCCGGTACGCGGGGCCGTTGCCGTTCGTTGATCCAGGAGTCGTCGATGTCCGTTGCATCCCCCCGCCCGCCCGACCAGGACCGCCTTCCCTACCTGCAGCAACTGGCACGGCGCGGTGACCGCCGCCTGCTGCTGGGCAGCGCTGCCATGGCCCTGCTCGGGCTTGGCGCTGCATTGAGTGGCCACGGCGGCCTGGCCGGCGTGCTGGCGGCGGCCGTGCTGGTGCCCGCCGCGTGGCTGGGCGGCCCGCACGCGGGCAGGGCGCTGGCCCGCAACGGCCTGGCCGTGATCGTTGCCACCCAGCTGGTACTGCTCTGCCACCTCGGTGGTCTCAACCCGGCCTTGCCGATCGGCCTGCTGCTGGCCGCGCTGCTCGGCCACCGTGATCGCCCGCCGCTGTGGTCGGCCGGCGGGGTCGGGGTGATCGCCCTGCTGCTGCCGCTGCTGCAGGGCGCGGCGATACTGCCGGCCGTGCTGCACGCCGCAGCGCTGGCCGCGCTGGCCATCGTGCTCGGGCAGACCGCAACACGCCTGCGCCAGCAGAGCGAAGCGCTCGGCCATGGCCCGAAGCGACTGGCTGCGCTGGCCCGCGCCATCGCCACCGGCGCCGATCTGTCCGCGCACAGCAACGTGCGGGAGTACGCCGCAGGTTCGCTCGCCCATGCACTGGCCGATACCGCCCGCCACGTGCAGGCGCAGCGGGAGCGGCAGGCACAGGCGCATGCGGACAACGCGCAGATCCGCCAGGCATTGGATGTCTCGCGCACGGCGATGATGATCGCCGACAACGACCACGTGATCCGCTACGTGAACCGTTCGGTGGTGGCCCTTCTGCGCAACCAGCAGGCGACGCTGAGCCAGGCCTTCCCCGATTTCGATGCCGAGCAGCTGGTCGGCAGCAGCATCCATCGTTTCCACGCCAACCCCGAGCGCATCCGCGCCATCCTCAACGGCCTGCAGGTCACCCACAACGGCAAGATCCAGATCGGGCCGGTGCATTTCGCCCAGGTCGTCACCCCGGTGTTCGATGCCCAGGGCACCCGGCTCGGCTTTGCCGTGGAATGGCATGACCGCACCCATGAGCTGACGCTGGAAAACGCCGTGGCCGGCATCGTCGCGGCCGCGGCCGCCGGCGACCTCGAACAGCGCCTGCAGGCCAGCGAGGGGGCCAGCTTCCTGGATGGCCTGACCGGTGGCATCAACCAGTTGATGGCTACGGTGGGTGGCACGGTCGAAGAGGTTCGACAGATGCTGGCCGCACTGGCCCGCGGTGAGCTGGACCGGCGCATGGAAGGCGAGTACCACGGCGCCTTCGCTGCCATCCAGCGCGATGCCAACGCCACCGCGACCCAGCTGGCGCGCATGGTCGGCCGCATCCAGCGCAGTGCCGGGGCCATCCGTGGCGCCGCGAGCGAGATCGCCGCCGGCAACGATGCCCTGTCCGAGCGCAGCGAGCGCCAGGCCGCGCATCTGCAGGAAACCGCGGCGTCGATGGAGGAGCTGACTGCCACCGTGCGGCAGAACGCCAGCCATGCACGCCAGGCCAGTGATCTGGCCGCGACCACACAGGACGCGGCGAACGACGGCAACCAGGCGATGCAGCGGGTGGTCGACACCATGCAGGCCATCGAAGCAGCGTCGCGGCGCATCGGTGACATCACCGGCGTGATTGATGGCATCGCCTTCCAGACGAACATCCTGGCCCTGAACGCCGCCGTCGAAGCTGCCCGTGCCGGGGAACAGGGGCGTGGCTTCGCCGTGGTGGCCAGTGAGGTCCGCGTGCTCGCCCAGCGCTCGGCGGCGGCCGCGCAGGAGATCAAGAAACTGATCGACGAAGCCGGCCGTGAAGTGGGGGCCGGCGCGCAGCTGGTGGCCGATGCCGGGCAGCGCATGCAGGGCATCGTGGGCGGCGTGCAGAGCGTGAGTGCGTTGATGCAGGAGATTTCCGCTGCTTCGCAGGAGCAGTCCAGCGGCATCGAGCAGATCAACCAGACGGTCGTGCAGATGGACCAGGCGACGCAGCAGAATGCGGCCCTGGTGGAGGAAGCCACTGCCGCCGCACGCGAGCTGCAGCTGCAGGCGGGCACGTTGAGTGAAGCGGTGGCGGTGTTCCGCCAGCAGGCAACGCGGGACGTGGCGCTGGCCTGAGGCCCCGCAGTTGCGATGGGCAGGTGCCAACCCTGGTTGGCACCTTTGCCTTTCGCGGACGCGGTTGCCGCGCCTGTGCTTGTGCCTGCGCCGGCCAACGGCCGGCACTACCGCGTTGCGTGGATCTATATAGGGCTACCCCATCTACGCGCACCGGTGCTCTGGTCGATGCCAACCTTGGTTGGCACCGCCGTTCCTGCAGGCGCGGACGCCGCGCCTGTGCCGGCCAGCGGCCGGTACTAGCGGTGTTGCTCCGTGCAGTTCATGGGTGCGGCGTGATCAATCACGCGCAAAGAAAAAACCCCGCTGCGTAAGCAGCGGGGTTTTTGGGTATAAACCCTGGCGATGACCTACTCTCGCATGGCTTGAGCCACACTACCATCGGCGCAG